>DASQCY010000587.1:0-5045 GCA_035634495.1 Allostellaceae bacterium | reverse complement strand
ATCTCGATCATCAACTTTAGCAGCGGCGTTTTTGGCCCGTCATAGGCGGGGTGCAGGCCCGACTTGAACAGCAAGACCCGTGCGCCGCCGATGGTGGACGGCATGTAAAGGCCCAGGCTGTGGAAATACCGCGTCATATCGGCGGCCCGGTCGTTGAACGGCGCACGCGTGCCGGTCACCAACGGCATATAGTCCGCGACATTATGCCGGTACTCGTACCAACGGGACGGCAGGAAATCGGGCGTCAGGAGAGCCGCGAGCGCGGCGGCTTCCGCAGACGTCCATGTCACCACGACGGCGTCGTAACCGCGAAAGCGGCCGAGGTCATCGGTCTCGGCCGGAGGCTGCGCGAGCGGCGCCGCCGCCGGCGCGTGGCCCTGCGGCCATGGGACAGGTCCGGGAAGCCGGCCGGTCGAGCTTTTCATTGCGGCTTCCAAGCCGGCCCGGCGGAACCTCTCCTGCGGATGCTCCGGATCGTAGTTGAGGATCAGGTCGTCGACCGAATAGCTGCTTCGCATATTTGCATCCTCCATTTCGTCGGTCCGCATTGAATGTATCGCCCTCTTTTAATATCTTGCGCCCGCCGGTACCCAGTGTGAGCCACTTCACGCACAATGGGGGGTCCTCGCCAGGCGAGCGTCCGCCGGAACGAGCGCCGGCGGATGCCACCCCTACAAACCGAACGGATCACGAATTCCGCTTGCCGGGTAAACCCGAGCTTTGCAAGCTGCCGGTCAGCGATGACGATTCTTTCGACCTCGATCGACAGGCGCTCAGAGACGTTCGCCGCCAATGCGGCGGCGATGCGCGCGCTCGTCGAGGATCTGCGCTCCAAAGTCGCCGCCATCGAAACCGGCGGGGCCGAAGAGGCCCGGCGCCGGCATCTCGGCCGGGGCAAATTGCTGCCACGCGAACGGGTGCGCGCATTGCTCGACCCGGGCTCGCCCTTTCTCGAATTCTCGCAGCTCGCTGCCTATGGAATGTATGACGGCGAGGTCCCGGCGGCCGGAATTATCACCGGGATTGGCCGGATCATGGGGCGCGAATGCGTCGTCGTCGCCAACGATGCGACAGTTAAGGGCGGCACCTACTTTCCGATGACGGTCAAGAAGCATCTCCGGGCCCAGGAGATTGCCGGCGAGAACCGGCTGCCCTGTCTCTATCTGGTCGATTCAGGCGGAGCCTTTCTGCCGGCGCAGGACGAGGTATTTCCCGACCGCGAGCATTTCGGACGCATCTTCTACAACCAGGCCCGTCTCTCGGCGGCAGGCATCCCGCAGATCGCGCTCGTTATGGGCTCTTGCACAGCAGGTGGTGCCTATGTCCCTGCGATGTCGGACGAGTCTGTCATCGTGCGCGGGCAGGGCACGATCTTTCTCGGCGGGCCGCCGCTGGTCCGTGCTGCGACCGGCGAGGTCGTCACCGCCGAGGAGCTCGGCGGGGCGGAGGTGCACAGCCGTGTCTCGGGCGTCACCGATCATTACGCATCCGACGATCGCCACGCGCTCGGCATCGCCCGCCGCATCGTGGACAATCTCAACCGCACAAAGAGCGTCCCGCTTGAGCTTCGGCCTCCCTGCGAGCCGCTCTACTCGGCCGATGAGATCTACGGGGTCATCCCACCCGACACCCGCCGGCCCTATGAAGTGCGCGAGGTCATCGCCCGCCTCGTCGATGGCAGCGAGCTCGACGAGTTCAAGCGGCTCTATGGCCAGACCTTGGTCTGCGGCTTTGCCCGGATCTGGGGTTATCCGGTCGGCATCCTCGCCAACAACGGTATCTTATTTTCGGAAAGCGCGCTGAAAGCCGCTCATTTCATCGAGCTCTGCGCCCAGCGCGGGATCCCGCTTGTCTTTCTGCAGAACATCACGGGGTTCATGGTGGGCCGCAGGTACGAGGCGGGCGGCATTGCCAAGGACGGTGCGAAGATGGTAACGGCGGTCGCGACGGCCGCCGTTCCGAAGTTCACCGTCATCATCGGCGGCAGTTTCGGCGCCGGCAATTACGGCATGTGCGGGCGCGCCTATGGCCCTCGGTTTTTGTGGATGTGGCCGAATGCCCGGATCTCGGTGATGGGGGGCGAGCAGGCCGCCTCGGTTCTCGCGCAAGTGCGCCGCGACAGCCGGGCCGGGCGTGACGACCCTTGGAGCGAGGCGCAAGAGGAAGAGTTCAAGGTGCCCATCCGCGCGCAATATGAGACCCAAGGCCACCCGTATTACGCCAGCGCCCGGCTGTGGGACGACGGGGTTATCGATCCGGTCGACACCAGGCGCACCTTGGCGCTGGCGATTTCCGCCAGCCTCAACGCGCCGATTTGGGGTTTCCCTGGCGAGTCGACCCGCTTTGGCGTGTTCCGGATGTGAGCTTGTTCAGCAAGATCCTGATCGCTAATCGGGGAGAAATCGCCTGTCGGGTGATCAGCACCGCACGGCGGCTTGGGATCGCCACCGTCGCGGTCTATTCGGAGGCCGACCGGAGGGCGCTGCATGTCGACCTCGCGGACGAGGCGTGGCCGATCGGGCCGCCGCCGGCGCGGGACAGTTATCTAAACATCGATGCGATCCTCGATGCAGCGCGCAACAGCGGTGCCGAGGCGGTGCATCCGGGATATGGTTTTCTGTCGGAGAATGCCGAATTCGCCAAGGCTTGCGAGGGTGCCGGGGTCGTGTTCATCGGTCCGTCCGCATCGGCGATCCGGGCCATGGGATCCAAGGCGGCGGCACGTGCACTGATGCAGCAATCCGGCGTGCCGATCGTGCCCGGCTATCATGGCGAAGACCAGGATCCTGCCCGTCTTATCGACGAGGCGGCGCAGATTGGCTTTCCGGTGCTGATCAAGGCCGCGGCCGGCGGAGGGGGTCGGGGAATGCGGGTTGTCGCCGGCGCGGCCGAGTTTGCCGAGGCGCTCGCCGGGGCAAAGCGGGAGGCAGCGGGGGCCTTTAGCGACGATCGCATGCTGGTCGAAAAATACTTGCCGCGCGCTCGCCACATCGAAATCCAGATTTTCGCCGATAGCCACGGCAATACGATCCACCTGTTCGAACGCGACTGCTCGATCCAGCGCCGCCATCAGAAGGTGCTGGAGGAGGCGCCGGCACCAGGGCTCGATCCAAAGCGGCGCAAGGCAATGGGCAAGACAGCCGTGGCCGCCGCGCGAGCCGTCGGCTATATCGGGGCCGGTACGGTCGAGTTCATCGCCGACGCCGCGAGTTTCTATTTTATCGAGATGAATGCGCGGCTGCAGGTCGAGCATCCGGTCACCGAGATGGTGACTGGGCTCGACCTCGTCGAATGGCAATTCCGGGTCGCCGCCGGCGAGTCACTGCCGGTTGACCAGCGGGGCCTTCAATTGCGTGGGCATGCGATCGAAGCGCGGCTCTACGCAGAAGACCCCGAACGAGGGTTTCTGCCGCAGACCGGGACCCTAAGCGAGCTTAGGTTTCCCCCGGCCGATATTGCTCGCGTCGATACCGGGGTGCGCCCAGGGGATCGCGTAATGCCGTTCTACGATTCGCTGATCGCCAAGATTATTGTTTGGGGAGGCGATCGCCCGGCGGCGCTCGATCGGCTGCGCCGCGCTCTCGCCAAAACGGCTCTTCTCGGTGTCGTGACCAACCTCGGCTTGCTGGTTAGGATCGCAGCACACCCGCAATTCGGTGCAGCCGCCGTCGACACCGGTTTTATCGAACGACATCGCGATGTTCTGCTTCATGGGAAGCGGCCGGCGCCTGACGCCGCGGTGGCGGCCGCGGCGGTCGCGAGGCTCCTTGCCCGCGTGTCGACGGCCTCGGCGGTGGCGGCTCGCTCCGGGGACCCGAATTCGCCGTGGGCTCGCAGCGACGGCTGGCGCCTCAGCGGAGAAGGCCATCAAGCGCTGATCTTTCGCGACGGGCCAGAGGAACGGACGGTCATCGCCAAAGCTCAAGGGGGTGATTGGCTTCTGAGACTCGGCGGCGAGACGATCTGCGCCTTCGGCGAACGGCGGCCCGATGGCACCTTGACCGTGGCGCTCGACGGTGTTCGCGGCCATATCACCGTGCTCGATCACGAATCTGAAACGGCGGTGTTTCTGGCCGGCGAAAACTGGCGGCTGGTCGAGATCGACCCGCTCGCCGCGCGCGAAGGTGATGATCCGGGTGCCGGCCGCCTGACCGCGCCGATGCCGGGACGGGTTACCCTGCTGTTGGTCGGAGCGGGCGATGCCGTGCGGCGTGGGGAGCCGCTGATGATCATCGAGGCGATGAAGATGGAGCATACGGTGGCAGCGCCCGTTGACGGGACCGTTGAGGCGGTTCGGTTCGCCGTCGGCGATCTGGTCGAGGAGGGAGCCGAGCTGATTACGCTCGCCGCGCCGCAGGATGTCGGGTGAAAGGGTATCGGTGGCACTTAACCTACTGAAGCTCGCCGTCGGCATCGACGACATCGACCAATTGCGCCAGATCCGCGAGGCGCGGGCGGCGGAACGCGGTGGGAATTGGGTCTACACCAGGAATCACCCCCGGCGGGCACAAGAGGTGCTTGCGGGTGGATCAATCTATTGGGTGATCCGCGGCCAGATCTGCGCGCGCCAGCGGGTGATCGGATTTCGCAGCGAACGCGACGATAACGGGCGCCGTTATTGCCTGATCGACGTCGATGCAAAGCTTGTCGCGACCCTCTCGCGAACGTGGCGGCCATTCCAGGGTTGGCGTTATCTTTTGGCCGAGGACGCGCCCCCTGATCGGTCGGCGCCGGCGCAGCTACCCCCAGACCGGATGCTCGCCGATCTGCGCGCCCTTGGCCTAATCTGATTACGGTGGCGATTTTTGGCGAAGATCACTGGACATCGCGGGATATGACGATTAGGTTACCCGGTTGCTGCGTCGTTAAGGCCCTCTATCCAACGCGACATGCGGTGTGAGGAGGGCCTATAAGCGCGGCCCCTCTGAGGCTTGTGTGTTTTGGGGGGCTGTTGATTGAGAGGGTGGAGAAGGTGGAAGGGATGCGCGGGCGGCGGCGTGGGCCGCCATGGCTTGCGCATTGATGCGTGCGTTTATGGAGGCCCT
>DASQCY010000586.1:0-3834 GCA_035634495.1 Allostellaceae bacterium | reverse complement strand
GTCCAGCAGGGCAAATTCGGCGAACCCGCCGCCGCATCGTCCCATGACACGGTCGCCAGGCTTGATACCGCTCACGTCGCGGCCGATCTCGACCACCTCGCCGGCGGCATCGCCCCCGCCGGTGCGCGCTTCCGGGGTTTGCCCGGATCGAATGCGTAACGTATGGAGCCGTCGGAATTCCGCCCGGTTCAGCGACGATGCGCGAACGCGGACCAGGACATGACCCGCCGTGACCACTGGTCGCTGCACATCGCGGACGTCCCAACGACCGCCATCCGCACCGGGCACCATAATCGCGGCCTTCATGCTTTCCTCCATTTGCGTGGCACCCCGACTGCCGGCAGGATGCGCCCTGGTCCATAACTCGCGGGGCTCGTCATGCGCATACGACTTTATCAGGTCGACGCCTTCACCGACCGCTTGTTCGGCGGCAATCCGGCTGCGGTGTGCCCGCTCACCGAATGGCTGCCCGAGCCGACGATGCAGGCGATCGCCGCCGAGAACAACCTCGCTGAGACCGCGTTTTTCGTAGCGCAGGGCGAGAGCTACCTGCTGCGCTGGTTCACGCCGACCGTCGAGGTCGAGCTCTGCGGCCATGCCACCCTCGCCTCGGGCTATGTCGTGACGCATATCCTGATGCCCGACCGGCGTTCGGTCAGGTTCGATACGCTCAAAGCCGGGCCCCTCGAGGTGACGCGCGACGGTGATCTGTTGGCGATGGACTTCCCGGCCTGGCCGCCCGAGCGAGAACCGGCCGATCCGCGGATTCTTGCGGCACTCGGCAAGGCTCCGGCGCAGAGCTTTGTCGCGCGCGGCCGTACCTTGGCCGTCTACGAGCGTGCCGAGGACGTGGCGGCGCTGAGGCCCGATTTCGCCGCGATGCGCCAAGTGCCGGGAGCGGATGCGATCGTTACCGCACCTGGTGACGGCGACATCGATTTCGTCTCGCGCTATTTCGCGCCAAACTATGGCGTCGACGAGGACCCGGCGACCGGATCGTCGCATTGCATATTGACGCCTTACTGGGCCGACCGTCTCGGCAAGCGGCAACTGCGCGCCCAGCAGATCTCAGCACGCGTCGGCGATCTTCAGTGCACCCTCAAGGGAGACCGGGTGACACTCGCCGGCCGTGCCGTCCTCTACCTCGAAGGCTCGATCACGGTATAGCTCGGGAGCGGACGGAAATGGCCGAGCACGTCAATCATCTAGGGCAGCCGATCGGCTTTCCCTTGCCCGAGTGGACCGCGCGCCCGCGGCCGCCGCGAACGGCAATGGAAGGACGTTACTGCACCGTCGAGCCGGTCGACCCGGCGCGCCACACCGCTGACCTCCACGCCGCCTACCTCCTCGACCAGGAGGGGCGCAACTGGACCTACCTGCCCCATGGGCCGTTCGCGCGGTTCGAGGACTACCGCGTCTGGCTCGAGCGGGATAGCCTCGGCGACGACCCGCTTCGGCATGCCATCCTCGAGCGCCGCAGCGGGCGTGCCGTCGGAGTCGCCAGCCTGATGCGTATCGACCCTGCGGCGGGAGTCATCGAGGTCGGTGGCATCAACTACGCGCCGCCGCTGCAGCGCACCCCCGCGGCGACCGAGGCGATGTACCTGATGATGCGCCGCGTCTTCGACGAGCTGGGCTATCGGCGCTACGAGTGGAAATGCGATGCGCTCAACGCGCCCTCGCGCGCCGCAGCGCAGCGCCTGGGCTTCCGCTACGAAGGCATGTTCCGCCAAGCGACGGTGTACAAGGGTCGCAACCGCGACACCTCCTGGTTCTCGATCCTCGACAGCGAATGGCCACCGCTCAAGGCGGCATTCGAGTGCTGGCTCGACCCGGCAAATTTCGATGCGACGGGCCAACAGCGGCAGAGCCTGTCGAACCTCAGGAATGCCAAGCTGGGCTAGGCCGGCGGACAGCTTGGCGATTATCGTCAACGAGCGGCGGGCGAGCACAGAAATACAACGAAAATCGTGCGCGCACACCCGAAACGCCCGGTCCGCCGCCGAAAATAGCGCATGCGATCAACCGGTTAGAGACGAAATTCGCGCTCGGCGAATCAACGAATTCGGCTCGGCATATCAACGGAATCGGCTGAGCCGGCAGGGGAACGAAAACAACGGCCCTACGCCCCCACGTCGGCTCATGCTTCGCCGGCACGGCAGGAGCAGTGTTGTAGTAAGGTCGCGCTCCCGAGAAGCGCAGGGGAGAGGTCATGGCCGGTTTCATCGAATACGAGACGTATGACGCGACGGGGCTAGCGGCATTGATCGCCGGCGGCCAAGTGTCTGCAGCGGAGGTGCTGGACGCGGCGATCGAGCGAGCCGAACGTTTGCAGCCCAGCATCAACGGGATCACGATCCCGCTCTACGAGCATGCGCGGGCGGCGGCGCGCACCGGGTTGCCGGCCGGGCCGTTATCGGGGGTGCCGTTCCTGCTCAAGGATCTCG
Source organism: Allostellaceae bacterium (assembly GCA_035634495.1). Taxonomy (GTDB): domain Bacteria; phylum Pseudomonadota; class Alphaproteobacteria; order ATCC43930; family CGMCC-115725; genus AP-15. The sequence goes on along the minus strand of DASQCY010000586.1, from coordinate 1,387 downwards.
GGGCGCAGCTGAGCGGCACGCGGACCTCGGGCTCGGGCAAGCTCTGGCGGGATTTCGTCGCCGACCATGACAGCACCTTGGTCGCGCGCTATCGCGCGGCGGGGTTGAACATATTCGGCAAGTCGGCCTCGCCGGAGATGGGTTTGGCGCCATCGACGGAACCGGCGATGTATGGCCCGTGCCGCAATCCCTGGAATCTAGCCTACAGCGCTGGGGGCTCTTCCGGCGGGTCGGCGGCGGCGGTGGCGGCGCGCATCCTGCCAATGGCGCACGCGACCGATGGCGGCGGATCGATCCGCATCCCGGCCTCGGCTTGCGGCCTGTTCGGCCTCAAGACCACCCGTGCCCGCAATCCCTCCGGGCCCGATGTCGGCGAGGGGTGGGGCGGCCAGGCGGTCGCGCATTGCGTCAGCATCAGCTGCGCGACAGCGCGGCCCTGCTGGACGTGAGCGCCGGACCCGATATCGGCGATCCCTATTGGGCGCCGCCGCCGGCCGGGCGGTTTGTCGACGAGGTCGAGCGCGCGCCGGGGCGGCTGCGGATCGCGCTGTGCGTAACCCCCTGGAACGATGAGCCGGTCGATGCCGAGTGCCGGCAGTCGGCCGAAGATGCCGCACGGCTCTGCGAGAGCCTCGGGCACCATGTCGCGGTCGGGCGGCCGGAGTTCGATACGGCCGCCTTCCGCGCGGCGACGCGCACGCTGGTGGCGGCCAACGTGCTGGCGACCTTGGAGACGCGGGCGAAGGCAGTAGGCAAGACGCTGGAGGCCTCCGACGTGGAGCCGCTGACCTGGTCGATCGTCGAGCTCGGGCGTGGCTGCACAGCGGCCGACTATGCGCGGTCGATCACGACGATCCATGCCGTGGGGCGCGTAGTGGCGCGCTTCTTCGCCGGCTACGACATTCTTCTGACGCCGACGATGTGTTCACCGCCCTGGCCGATCGGCGTGCTGTCGCTTTCGGCAGGCGATACGACGGCCTACTTCACGGCACTGAACCGTTCGATCGGGTTTACCTCGCTGTTCAACGCATCCGGCAATCCGGCGGCGAGCCTGCCGGTACACTGGAGCGCGCAAGGGCTGCCGGTCGGCGTACAAATCGTTGCGCCATTCGGCGAAGAGGCGACGATCTTCCGCTTGGCCGCCCAGATCGAGACAGCCCGGCCGTGGAAGGATCGTCGCCCACCATTGCTGGCTTGATCCCATGATCGCCGGCGCGGCGTGGCCCTGTAGTGCGGCAAGGGCCCACCTCAGCACCACGGGCACCGACGCCGTCGGGCGACCGTCCTGGGCACACTTAAACAGGGGGGCCTAGCAAAAGCCTCCTAACCACGTTACGCAAGGCGTGCGGTGATCGTCCGCCAGATCCGCTCCGGGGTCGCCGGGCCG
>DASQCY010000585.1:0-2039 GCA_035634495.1 Allostellaceae bacterium | reverse complement strand
TCTGCAGGTGCGCCGGGTTCACCGTACCAACGATCGTCGTATCAAGATCGGGATTGGTGAACGTAAAGCGGAGAATGAACTCCATCGGGCTCATGCCCGCGAGCAGGTCGTCAAGTTGCGCCTGCCGCCAGCGCTCCCACTGCAGGCCGCGTTGCTTGCCTTCGGAGGGCGCGCCTTTGGCGGCACCGCCGCGGACGACGATCCCCGCCCCCGCATTCGCGGCGGCGCCGATTGCGGCTTCGTGCTCGCGCTCCACCGCCGAGTAGGGGATCTGAAAGACGTCGAACACACCCGTCGCGATATGGTCCAGCAGATGAGGCAAAGTCGCCGAAATGCCGACGAAGCGCACTTTGCCCGCCGCTTTGAGCTCGAGCAGTGCATCGAGTGCGCCGTGCTCCTCCAAGGTCTGTTTCGACGGCGAGGCATGGAATTGGACGACGTCGAGATAATCAGTCTTCATTCGCGCCAGGCTCTGCTCGACACCCTTGAGGACGTTGTCACGGGTGAAGACATGCTGGCCACGCTGCCCCGCCGGAGTCGGCGACGCCTCGACCAGACAGCCGCATTTGCTGGCCAGGTAGAATTCCGAGCGCCGGTGAGAGATGTAACGGCCGATCCGCTCTTCGCTCAGCCCATAGTCGATCGAGGTGTCGATATAGTTGATGCCGGCATCGAGCACGGCGTTCAGAATGGTCTCCGCCTGGGGTTCGGTGACATCGCGGCCGCGCGGCACTCCGCGCAGCTCCATTGCCCCGTAGCCCAGCACCGTGACCGGCAATCCGGTGCGTCCGAGTTCTCGCTGTGGTATCGCCATCGTCATCCTCCATGCCTGAATTTCCTGTCGGATCTTAGACCGACCGTTGACACTTCGTAACACTGGCCGCAAAGGAAGGGTTGACCAAGAGGGCGGAGGTCCGGGCATGGTGCAACAGCAGGGCCCGTCGCCGGGCGCGAAATTGCGCGAGCTGATCCACCGCAAGGACCGGGTGCTCGCCGTACTGCACACGCCGAGCGCCGCGTTGGCGCGGATCATGGAGCTTGGCGGGTGCGAGGCGGGCTTTGTCGGCACTTCGGGCGTGGTCGGCGCCTATACCGGATTGGCCGACGTCGGCACGGCAACGTTGACCGAATGTGTGACGATCGCCGGCTGGATCGCCCAGACCGTCAAATTCCCGGTGATCATGGACGGCGACACCGGTCACGGTGGGCTCATGGCGGTCCGGCGGATGGTGCGCGAATGCATCCGCGCCGGCATCGCCGGCGTGCGCATCGACGACCAGCCGATCGAAGGAAAACGGCGGACCCAGAGTGCCGGGGTCGAGGTGGTACCGCTCGAGCAGGCGGTCGCCCGCTATCGCGCCGCGGTCGACATGAAGAACGAGCTCGATCCCGACTTTGTCGTGATGGCCCAGTGCTACGCCCGCGACGCCGCGGGCGGCGGATTGGTCGATTGCCTAAGGCGCTTGCGCGCCTATGAGAGCGAGGCGGGGGTGGACTGGGTGCAGTTCGAATCGCCGCACTCGGAGGACGAGATACGGCGCGCCCGCTCCGTCATCTCCGGCCCGTTCTCGTTCATGAAGGGGCGGCTGCCGCGCTATCTCGGGCTCGACGAGCATCTGGCGCTGGGTGTCACGATCGCCTGGTATCCGGGCTTCACTCATCAGGTGATTTGGGCGGCATTGTGGGATTTCATGCAGAAGTTTCAGGAGAAGGGTATCGCAGCGTGGGAGGAATTCGAGCGGGCGCGCCGGGATCACCCCTACCCTCGCCCCGAGCCCGGACCGGATGAAGAAGGTCTGGAGAAGCAACGCCAGCTCGAAGAACGCTATTTTTCCGCCGAAGCTCTGGCAAAGTATCGTGGCACCTGAGGAACGAGAATTCGCGAGGAGACACAAAGATGGCGCGCGACGGTTTCAAGATCTTCGACTCCGATACGCATGTCGGGCCCTCGATGAACGTCCTCGATAAATACCTCGCGGCAGCCGAGCAGGCGCGGCTCGCCGATTGGGAAAAATGGAAGGACATTAACCCACGTACCG
>DASQCY010000584.1:0-6550 GCA_035634495.1 Allostellaceae bacterium | reverse complement strand
GCTCTCGGGCGAGCTCGCCGATGGTGCGCATCCCTACAACACGACACCGGAACACACCGCGCACGCGCGCGCGATTCTTGGCCCCGGCAAGCTTCTATGCCCGGAGGTCTGGGTATTGCTCGAGAGCGACACGGCGAGGGCACGCAGCGCCGCACGCCAGGCGCTCTCTCGCTATCTGCAGCTCGAAAACTACGTCAACGGCTGGCGTCGCCAAGGCTTTGACGACGACGACCTTGCCGGAGGGGGCTCCGACCGCTTTCTCGATGCCATGGTAGCGTGGGGTGACGAAGGCGCAATCCGACGCCGCATTCAACAGCATTGGGATGCCGGCGCCGACCATGTCTGTATCCAGCCGATCAGTCCGGCGGACGCGCGAGACGCGACCGGCGAGCGGGTGCTCGACCTGTTGGCGCCCGCGCGGCGATCTTGACGGCTTCCGGCGCTCGGCCGACATTGTGCTCGTCGACCTCGGTGTCGACACGGCCGGCGATCGCGCCATCCCGGAAAGAGAGGGTACCGGCGATGTACTCGGAAACCACCCGATCGATCAGAGTCACGGTAAGGCCATTCTACCTCGAGGACCGATCCTCACCGGCCGAGGACCGTTACGTGTGGGCCTACCACGTCCGCATCGAGAACGGCGGGAAGGAGACGGTCCAGCTGCGCAACCGCCACTGGAAGATCACCGATAGCCACGGACGGATGCAAGAAGTGCGAGGCCCTGGCGTCGTCGGCGAGCAACCGGTCCTCGGCCCCGGCGAAAGCTTCGAATATACCAGCGGCACCCCGCTGCCGACTCCGTCCGGAATCATGGTCGGCAGCTATCAGATGGAGACACGGGGCGGCGAAAGCTTCTGGATCCGGGTACCGGCGTTCTCGCTCGACAGTCCGCACCAGCCGGTCAGGCTCAACTGAGCGCGAGGCGGGGGCGACCCGACTCCCGCGCGCACACCTCCAAAACACCAAGAGAGAACTTGATGTCGCAAGTGGTCGCTCCACCCTTTTCTGCGCCTGAGCCGCGCTCCCGGCAACCCACGGCGGTGCGGCGGCCGACCCGAAAAGAGGCCGAGGAGGCGGTTCGTACGCTGATCCGGTGGGCGGGCGACGATCCGGAGCGTGAAGGGCTGCTCGGCACGCCGGACCGCATCGTGCGCTCCTACCGGGAGTTCTTCAGCGGCTATGATGAGGACCCGGTCGCGCTGCTCCAGCAAACCTTCGAGGAGACCAACGGCTACGACGAGATTGTTGTTCTAAAGGACATTCGCTTCGAGTCGCATTGCGAGCACCATATCGCTCCGATCATCGGTAAGGTGCATGTCGCCTACCTGCCGGACAAACGGGTCGTCGGTATCTCGAAACTTGCGCGGCTCGTGGATGTCTACGCCAAGCGCCTGCAGATCCAGGAGAAGATGACCGCACAGATCGCAAACACGCTCGACGAGGTGCTGCAACCCAAGGGTGTCGCTGTAGTGATCGAGGCGGCACATCAGTGCATGACGACCCGCGGCGTACACAAGCCTGGCGTTATGATGGTTACGAGCCGCATGCTTGGTGCGTTTCGCGACGACCCGCTAAGCCGGCGCGAGGTGCTGGCGATGATCGGGACGCCTGGGGGCGCCAAACTCGACAACGTCTGAAACCGATCCGAAGGAGTAATCTTTATGAAGCGTGATCTCGAACAGTTCTCGGCGGCATGTCATGCGATTCTCAAGCAAGATCCGGGAGTCGAAGGGCGCAAGAAAGTGTGCGCACTGGTCCAGGACGTACTGAAGGACGACGATTTTATAAAAACGTATCTCACCGATGACGTGCCAGAGCGCAAGGTGCTGTACGAAGATCCCGAGCTCGGCTTCTGCATCCTTGGTCATGTCTACCACGGCGCCAAGGACAGCAACCCCCACGATCATGGTCCCTCTTGGGCGATTTATGGTCAGGCATTCGGCGAGACTGTCATGACGGACTACGCGCCGGTCGTACGCCCGAGCGACGGACGGCCGGGCAAGGCGCGCCGGGTCAAGGACTACACACTGAAGCCCGGCACGGCCTATCTCTACAATGAAGGCGATTTACATTCGCCGCGTCGTGACGGCCCGACCCGCCTGATCCGCATCGAGGGCCAGAACATGGATAAGGTCCGGCGCTACCCCTACGAGCGCGTCGCGTGAGCGCTCGACGGCGTATTTCTAACCGCCAGGCGGCGGCTCGGGGGCGTCTACCTTGCGCGTTTCGACCTCGTCTGGCGCATCGCCGAAGCTGAGCCGGATGCGATAATTCCGCCAACCCCGCCGATACTCGACAGGGTCGGGGAGCGGGATCGAGGCGCTGGAGACGATCACTAGGAACGTCGCTCGCTGCTGGGGGGCTCCTCCGGTTACGGCCGTAAGCTGGGTACCCGGAGCGATATTCCCGATCCCCAACCTAGCGCTGGCATAGGGTTCGTTCGGCATCGCCTGGTAAGAGGTGACGCTCGGTGACGGGTTGACGTTGAGGTAGGAGGCCGGGGTTGATTGGCCATCGGGGGAGACGAGCTCTGCCTTTCTCAGCGGCAGCCGGTTGATAGCATCGACCTCGATGACATCAACGACGCCGCCGGCAGGAAAGCGGACTCGGACTTGATCACTCGGCAAAGGCGATAATCCGTCATCCACGCAGGCCGCGAGAAGAACGATTGGCAAAATAGTGAAGACGGCCTGCATCCGAGTCCCAGCATCGGAGGAGAGATCGGGCTGACATCATACGATCGGGGTCGTGACATCGTCACGACCCACGTGGCACAATTTGCAAGCGTCTATGGGGGGTGCCGATGCCCGCAGATTTTGGGACCGTCGAGGACCGAAGTTTCGTCATATCGAATTTTCGCCTGCAAAATGGCGCTGTCATGCCCCAGGCGAAAATCGTTTACGAGACCGATGGCCGACTCGCCACCGATCGCAGGAACGCGGTTCTGATCGCGCACGGCCACACCAGCAGCCATCACGCGGCCGGGCGCAATTCGGCAAACGGCAATCTGCCGGGCTGGTGGGACGGGCTGATCGGGTCCGGTAAAGTGATCGATACCGACCGGCTCTCTGTGGCCTCCTCGAACATGCTAGGTTCGTCCTTTGGCTCGAGCAACGGCGCGAACACCGACCCGCAAACCGGCAAGCCCTACAGACTCGATTTCCCGCGATTACCGTGCGCGGTATCGTCGCGGCTGAGAGGGCGCTGCTCGGCGCGCTCGGTGTCAAGCACCTCGTCGCCGTTGCCGGCCCATCCTATTGCGGCTGCCAGGCCTTCCAATGGGCAGTCGACTACCCTGAGTTTATAGATGGCGTCGTTCCGGTGGTCACCGCTCCAAGGCGCAGAATGTCGAGCAGAGCTCGACCCAGTTCCCGTCTTGCACAATTCCTGGAGCCGCTGATGGCCAAGCTCGGTTGAGGGCAAGGGCCGATGTCGCAGCCGTGACCTTGCCGGTCGAGCACCAGGTGGCGCAGCCCGGGCTGATGCTCAGAACCCTCGGCCACGCCTGCCTAGCGCTCTACCGGCACGGCGAAACTCCCCTACTGATTACTGACCCGTGGCTGGTCGGATCGGTCTATTGGCGTAGCTGGTGGTTGCAGAATTATCCAACCGCCGAGGAAATCGACTGGCTGGCCAAGAGCCCCCGCGTCTATATAACACACGAACACCCCGACCATTTCCACATGCCGAGTATCCGCCGGCTCGGCAGCGGCCCAGCATATCTGTTTCCTGCCTTGGCCGAGCAGGGGTATCTCGCTTACATGGTCCGGCACGGCTATCGGGCCGAAGCCATCCCGCCTTCGCGATGGCTAGCAATCGGCGCGTGTGTGTCGATCCTGTCCATACCTCTCTGGAACGACGACAGCATGCTGCTGATCGACACACCGAGCGCGTTGATCATAAACCTCAACGACGCAAAGCCGCAGCCGCCGGTTCTCAGAACGATTCGGCATATGGCGCACAGGATCGGCAAGCCGAAAATATTGCTGTGCAGCTATTCACCTGCGAGCTGCATCAATAGCTTTCTCGACGAGACCGGGATCGTTTCGCTGAAGCCGGCCCGGCACTATGTCGACTACGTTTGCGGCCTGTGCGATACGCTTGCGGCGGATTTCTATCTTCCATTCGCCAGCCAGGCGGTGTTCGAGCGCCAGGACAGCTGTTGGGCGAACGGCTACCGAACGAGCTATGACGATCTTCGGCGGTACTGGCAATCCGACGCTCGGCTATTGCCGCCCTACACGACGCTCGATCTGGCGGATTTCACGCACCATTCGATAGCTCCGGAGCGATACCGGCCAATGGAGCGGTCGAGGGTGGCGGCACTCACCGGACGCCGCGTCGCCGACGAGGAAGCTGCCGCGCTGTCGGCCGAGGATATTGCGAGCCTCGAGCGCAAATTGAACGTTTTTCGCTGGTTCCTGTGGTTGTTTTTTCCGCGCGGCTTTGCCTTTCAGCTCGGTGAGCGGCGCTTTGGTTACAACCCGCTTCGCGGTCTCCTAGAGGAGAGCGATTCTTCGAACCACGGTGACTTTATCGTCGTAATACCCAAATTGACGATGAAGGAGGCCGTCCGGAACAACCATGTCTCGGAGCTTGGCATCTCGATGTTCGTCAGAATCCGCCTGTTGAGGCGGCTCGATCCGAGAAAAGTATATGCTCTCTTCGCGCTGTTCCAGGTCGACGACTACGGGCACCTCGAGAGCCCGACGGCGTTGCTGCGGTGGCTGGCGCGGGGAATTCGCTACACGTTCGCTCTACGCCTGCCTGTGCCGCGGCCCTAACCGGGTTCAACCATGGTGTGTCACCGCCTCCCGGCGCACTGCTTTTTGCAGGTAGTCGAGTGCCGCCGCGAATTGAGCATCGCCGCTGGTTCCAATTATCAGCGGTTTGATCGGATGCTCCGCGGCGTCGCCGGCGCCACCTTGGAGCGCGGCGGCGGGCATCTTGGGCGACCCTGGGGCGAGCGAGCCGGTGTTTTTGAGAGCCCCGTAAAGATCGCTCTCGTAGGTAACGAGCGCGTTTGCAACCTGCTGATTTTTCGGCAGGCTCACGATGATGTCGGGCGCAATACCCTCACCCTGTATCGAACGCCCTGATGGGGTAAAGTAAAGAGCTGTGGTCAGCCGCAGCGCGCCTTGCCCTTCCAGTGGAATTATCGTTTGCACCGAGCCCTTGCCGAAGCTCCGCGTGCCCATCACCGTCGCGCGGTGGTGATCTTGTAGCGCGCCAGCGACGATTTCCGCGGCCGAGGCTGAGGCGCTGTTGATCAATATGACGATAGGAGTTCCCCGCAGGAGGTCGCCCGTGGTCGGCGCACGATAGACATGATCGTCTTGGCCGGTGCGCCCGCGCGTCGTAACCACCACCCCGCCGTCGATAAAATCACCGGCCACTTCGACCGCAGCGTCCAAGAGGCCGCCGGGGTCATTCCGCAAGTCGAGGATCAGCCCGTTCAACCGCCCGTGCGCGCGATCTTTCAGGTGGCTGAGGGCGCTGGCGAGCTCGGCCGGTGTGGATTCGGTGAAGGCGGCAATGCGAGCATAGCCAATATTGTCGCCCTTGAGATCCGACTTGACCGAGACGACGCGAATGATGGTCCGAACGAGTGTTAGATCGAATGGTGCCCTATCGTTGCGCGAGATCGTCAAGATCACTCTTGTGCCGGGCTCGCCGCGCAATCGTTTGACGATCTCCTCGACATCCATCCCGGTCGTCGGCTGGCCGTCGATCTTTGTGATCCGGTCGCCCGGTTCGATTCCGGCATCGGCCGCCGGGGTGCCGTCGATTGGCGCGATGACCTCCGGCACTCTGGCCTCTAGGGTCAGCTCGACGCCGATGCCGCCGAATTGGCCGCGGGTCACGGCCGTCATCTGCTGGTATTGCTCCTGATCCATGTAATCGGAATGCGGATCGAGCCTGGTAAGCATCCCTTTTAGAGCGTCCCTCACGAGTTCGTCGCTTGTCACCGGCTCGACATAGCTCTTCTCGACCTGTTTGAGCACGTCCCGGAAGAGGCCGAGGTCGGCGACATTCCCGGGCGGAAGTGCGGTGCCGGCCCCGGCGCTGTCGCAGCCGTGGAGCGTCATTGTTACCAGGAACACCATAGCGGCCCTGACGGCCGCGTAGTGCAGGCGTGAGATCTTGATCATCGGACCTTTCGCGGCGAAGCGCCCAGGGTGGGGTGCCGCGGCGGGACAGGTCGCCCGGCCGCTGCAGAATGTGGTGTTCGCCCGGCCCGCTTCTAGGGCGGGTCTCGCCGAGTGGCGTTATTCCATGATGAAGCCGCGGGTACGTAGGTAGGCCGGAAATTCCCGTCCTTCGGGTCGGGCAGCTTGGCGCGCCTTGTCCTCCGACCAGCCGTAAAGCGAGGCGTATCCAAAGATTTCCGGCAGGCGCTGCTGCTCCCGCGGGACCGTATACCGCGCGTTACGCCTGACGTCGTAAGCGGCGACGGCCTCGTCGAGACGCGAGTCATCGTACCGGTCGTGATGGAGGGTGACCTCGAGTGGCAGGCGCATGCTGATGTGCCCGGCAGCAGCGGGATAGC
>DASQCY010000583.1:0-6073 GCA_035634495.1 Allostellaceae bacterium | reverse complement strand
GTTCGGCGAGATTGCCGGGATCGATCCGCTCGTCCCCGATGAACACCTCGCCAATCCGGTTCAGGCTCAGGATCACGGGTGGTCTTCGATCGGTGATCGCCGCCGCCTGCGTCTTTGGCAGATCGAGCGGCACCCCGACGGTAAGTAGCGGGGCGGTCACCATGAAGATAACCAGCAGCACCAGCATGACGTCGACCATCGGCGTCACGTTGATCTCGGCAAGCGGCTGATAGCGGTCCTCGCCGACTTCGCCTGAGGGGGGTAACGAGAAGGCCATCTCTCAAGCCTCCAACGGAATACGTGACAGCAACCTTGCGGAGCGTCCAATCAGGCCCTGCATCCGCCCGGCGAAACGGCCGAGGTCGACGGTAATCTTATTGTAAGCGACGACCGCCGGAATCGCCGCCGCGAGGCCCATAGCGGTGGCGAACAAAGCCTCGGCGATCCCTGGTGCCACGACCGCGAGGCTGGTGTTGTGCGCCGCGGCGATCCCCTCGAAACTGCGCATGATTCCCCAGACGGTGCCAAAGAGACCGATGAACGGCGCCGCCGAACCGAGTGTGGCGAGAAACGGCAGACGCACCTCGAGGCGACGAAGCTCAGTGTTGAGCGCAAGCCGCATCGCGCGCTCGATGCGCTCTCGCCGCTCCCCGGCACTCTCTGCTTCGACCGAGTCCCCGGCAGTGCTCTCTGCCCACCCGACCGAAAGCATCAGGCCGGCTGGATCGTCATCACGGGTCCGGGCCTCGCTCACCAGCAGCTCTTGGGCTGACTGTGCGGTGGCTGCTCGCGCCTCGTGATCGCGGGCCGATCGGCTCGCCACTCCGAGTCGCCAGAGCTTGTCGATGATGACAGCCCAGCTCCACACCGACGCGGCGAGCAGCAGTAGTAAGACGCCTTTGACGACGGGGTCGGCGTTCATGAACAGCTTGACGATTGAGAGAGTTGCGGCAGGGTCGTTCACGGTCGGCCTCTGGACATCACTGGCGAAATCCGAGCTTGAAGCAGCAAGAATATGGCGCTGCGACGGCATTAAAAGCGCTGCGTCAGACCCGCGAGGAACGTGCGGCGTGGGCCGAATTGCGGCGCAAAGACGCCGAGCCCGCTGCCGCTGCGGATCCGGTAGATCTCGTCGAAGAGGTTGATAACGTCAAACCGCAGCTCCATCCCCTTCAAGAAAACAGTGTCGATCGGCTGGACGATGCTGAAATTCACCTGCTGATAGCCGGGCAGGGCCGCCCCGTTAGGGGGCCCGCCCGGGAGGGTGGTCCGGAGACCGCTGCCGGCGGTGAGATCGACGGCAAATCGGGTGTTATGGGGAGGAAGCGTATACTTGATGCCGGCAGAGGATGTGTAGGTTTGGTCGTGATCGGTATGGATGGCATTAGTTGCGATAAAGGCGAGATCGTCTGGGGAGAAGTTGAACTGGCCCGAGATGATGTTCTTTCCGAGCTCTTGTCCGGCGGAAAAATTGCCATAAAAGGACCAGTTGTCGATGTCATAGCTGAGGGTTAGCTCGACACCTTTGACCCATCCTTTCTGGTAGTTGAATGGGGTGAAAAAGATCGGCGCGCCGAACTGGCCTTCATCGATCAGATCGCTGGCGATCTTGTAATAGGCATCGATCCCGGCTTTGAGCCCGGGCAGGATGATTTGAGTGGCGCCGACATCAAAGTAATGCGATCGCTCCGCCTTGGGCGTCGAGTCCAAAGTGACAGCCGGCGCGGCCGTAGTATTGGCGAAAAGCGCGATGTCCGGTGCTGCGATCAGCTCGAAGGGTGGTGGGGTGAAATAGCGCGAATATCCAACTTTAAAGGTTGTCTGCTCGGTCGGCTGCCAAACCAGATTAACCCGTGGGCTGAGCTGGCGCTCGCTGACAAACTCGGCAAACTGGTCGTAACGCGCGCCGAAATTGAGAGTCAAAGACGGGACTATCTTCCATTCGTCCTGCAGATAATAGCTGTAGATCCATCCCGTCTTGCTGCCGGAATCGAAGATCGAGATCGGCTGGTCGCTGGTTTGCACACCGTTCTCGTCGACCGGCAGCACGTTTGATGTGGTGCTAAATGGCGACCGCTCGCGCTGGATATAAAAGCCGCTGCGCAGGGTATGCTCGGGAGAGGCCCGCCAGCTGCCGTCGCCTTGCACGCCGCTTGCCCAATTCTGGCGAGAGGCGGTCTGGGCGATGCCGTTGTATAGGAGGTCGCCGGCCGGGTTGCCCGGAGAGAAATAGAGGCTGCTGTACCGGCTGAACCCGGCAATCTGGAAATCGACATCCTCGACTCGCTTTTGATAGGCGAGAATCTGGAAATTGTTAATCTGCGTCTGGCTCTCGTTGATCGCGGCCGAGGAGAAATCGCTGACACCGTTCACCGTCAGCCCCAGGCTCGGGGTCTGGCCCGCGACTTGCGGGATTTGATACCGGCTGCGCGAAGCGCCGAGAATGGCCGTCAGTCGCGACGTCGGGTCGATGATTCCGGAGACATAGGCAAACCCCTTCGGCTGCTGCGAGAAGTCGTGAATCGCGTTGGGGGTGGGCGCCGGGTTCTCGATCCCCTCCTGATTTTGCAGGTATTCGCCGGTGAAGTAGTAATCGACCTGGCCGACGGTGCCGCCCCACTCCGCGCTCGGCTGGATCGTCGACTGCGACCCGCCATACATCGTCACCGAACCACCCGGATCGAGCGTCCCGGTCTTGGTTTGGATATCGATGATCCCGGTCTCGCGCAGCCCATATTGTGCCGGAAGGCTGCCGGTGATCAGCGACACAGAATTGGCGAGCCGCGTTTGTAATGCCTGACCGAAGACATTGATCCCTTCCGGCAGCTGAACTCCATTGATACGGAATTGCAAACTGGCGTGATCATTGCGCACATGCAGCTGCCCAAACGAATCCTGCGCGACACCGGGCGCCTGCAGCAGGAGCCTGTTTAACGGCTGGTTGTCGCCCTGCGGTTGGGTTTCAATCGCCTGCCGGCTGAAATCGTAGACCGAGGCACCGAGGCTCGGTTGGATTTCGCTGCGGGCAATGTCGAGTTGTCTCGCGACGACGTTGAGGTCGAGCGAAACACCACCTTCGGGGGGCGGCGTTTCTGCTGCCGCCGGGGTCGGGGTTTGTCCTGCCGCCGGGGTCGGCGTTTCCTGCGCCGTAGCGGCGCCGGTAACGAGAATTGCAGCCAGCACGGAAGGAAGGATCGTGGAGTCGCGTCGCGTCCCCGCGCGTATCAGGTTCGCCATTAAATTTCTCGCGTTGAAGTCGCGTCGCAGCGGTGCCGCGGCGTTCGGTCAGGTGGATGAAACCGACCTCAAGCGCGAGGAGGGGCGCGGGAACGAAAAAGGACGTAAGAGCGAACAGGAACCCAAACTGTCCCGCCCGCGGCAAGGCGCAGCGGCACAGGACAGGACACCGGCGCCGCGACGAAATCGACCGGGGTAGCGGCGTGATGGCTGAGCGCAAAGCAGATCTGGCAATCGTCGTCCGTCAACACCGGCGTCGACGGGCCGACTGGCGCCACGATGGTTGGCGCGCCGCGAGCAGAAAGCGAAAGCGGGTGGTGGTGCCAACCGAACAGCGTGGCTTGGAGGAGTATCGCAAAGATGCCGAGAAATGCGGCCCCACGGCGCGGCGTCGCCGACCTCGACTTGCTGGTCCAATCCCTTGAGGCGAACCTCAAATGCACGTCGCGCTAATGCCCCCTTTTGGCGCCTGCTGCTCGATCACACGATACACTATAACGCAACCCTGCGAAGCCCTTTCGCGGTTCCGACCGTCGTCATATCCTCCCGAGGGTCTGATAGGAGGGAAGCCCGATGAGATCCACTCTCGCCGCCATCTTACTTCTGGTCTTCCTCTCTTGTTCTGGCACGTCACATGCCGCCGGCGCAGACCTCGAAGTGATCCTCGCCGCCGATGTTTCTCGGAGCATCGATGACGCGGAATTCGAGTTGCAGCGCAAGGGCTATGCAGCGGCGCTGACCGATCCGCGCGTCTTGACAGCGATCCACGGCAGAACCAACGGCACGGTCGCAGTATGCTTCATCGAATGGTCGGGCGAGGAGGATCAGCAGGTCGTCGTCGACTGGACCGAAATCCGCGACGAGGAGGATGCCGGCACCGTTGCTGCGGCGATCGTTGCCGCACCGCGTTCGTTCATGGGGCGCACCTCGATCAGCGCGGCGATCGATTTCGCGATGACGCGCTTTGCCGCGGCCAAGTGGCAGGCTAATCGACGCATCATCGACGTCTCCGGCGACGGCACCAACAACTCGGGGCGCGCCGTCACCGAGGCGCGTGATCAGGCGATCGCGAGCGGGGTGACGATCAACGGACTGGCGATCATCAACGACAAGCCCAATCTGGGTTATTCGGCCCACACCCAACCGCCCGGGGGCCTGCCGCTTTATTACAAACAGAACGTGATCGGCGGACCAAACTCCTTTCTGATCGTCGTCGAGGATTTTAATTCCTTTGCCGACGCGATGGCGAACAAGCTCGCAAAGGAGATCGATGTCGCGGGGAGGCCCGTCGAAAGGCGGGTATCTTCGCTAAATTCGCGGTGAATTCCGGCACGCCTGGAACATAGGGGCGATCGAAAATTGGGTCATTTCGCCTAGGAACCCCGGTCTGTTGGGCCTCATCGCCGCATGGTCGCAGCTGCAGCCTTGTTCGCATACACGTGAATGGATGGGCGATCGACCCTGCCAGCAATCTCGATAGCTCGCTTGTCGCCGGCTTCGAACGGCCGAGAGATGTGTTGAGACGCAGCGTTTTGCTGCTCAAAGCTTTGGCTGCAAGTCAGTCGAGTGGCCTGGCTTCGGCGACAGCGCGCGGTGCCGGCGGCCACAGCCGTCCTAGCGGGAGCAACGGTGATCGCCGCCCGACACGCCGGCCTTACGCACTCCGCTCGCGCGTGATCGGCCGGGCAGCTAGTCGCACGCCACGCTGCTGGCGCCGATTGGAACGCTCTTCGACTGCAGGCTGAGGTCAGCGGACGGTGGTCGTCGGAGTGGTCGCCGTGCGGGTGATGAAGGCGGCCGCTGACGCGGTAGTCTGTGTGACTGCCGTGCGGAACCACTTCATGGCCGCAGCCGGGGCCGTGGGCATCGCTCGCCTCAGGGTGACCGCAGCGATGGTCCGACGTGCAGCCGTCAGGGGTTCTCGCGTGACGGATGGCGGGGTGGCCGGAACCCGGCCCATGCTGGTGAGCATGGTCGGGATGGGTCTCCGCGGCGCGGGTCTTCGTGCGGAAACATCCTTTTCGTGTCCGGGATCCGCGGACACAGCGGTGCGGCTCTCGGCCGCGTGGTCAATCGCGTTGCTAGGCATCGGCAGCAAGTGCTCGTCCGCGAGAGCATAGAAGACGTGCTTCGCTTCGTGGCGCCGTTTGACCAGACCTACTGCGAACAACGTCTTTAGAGGGGCGGATACCGTCGTGATCTTCTCACCCTCGTCCTTCGGCCAGCTCTGACACGCAAGCCTCTCGGGCGTCGAGCCGCAGCAGAAGCCGCAGCCGTTCGGGATCGCCAAGAGCCGGAAACATTTCGGCGGCGGTCTCGATCTGTGCCCACACTGGGAGGCAAACGTGAGGAGGCGCCGGATGCGCGCCATAGTATCCGCCAGGTATGGCGCAAGGGCCGTGCCGAACCGCAGCCGCTGAGGATAGGCTGGTGCGCTTGAATTCCGGGCCTATATGACTTCTCTTGCCGCGGAGCGAGGGGGATGACCGTCGCCGGCGCTCTCGTCGCACCCGATACAGAGACAGCTATGGGCCGTTACCTGATCACATCCGCCCTGCCTTACATCAACGGCATCAAGCATCTCGGCAATCTTGCCGGCTCGATGCTGCCGGCGGACGTGCATGCACGGTTTCGGCGGATGCAGGGACACGAGGTGTTGTTCATCTGCGCCACCGACGAGCACGGCACCCCGGCAGAGCTCGGCGCCCTCGAAGCGGGCCTCGACGTGCGTAGTTATTGCGACCAGCAGCATGCCTTGCAGCGCGACGTCTGCGGTCGCTTCGGTTTGTCGTTCGACTGGTTCGGCCGTTCCTCTAGCCGACAGAACCGCGAGCTG
>DASQCY010000582.1:0-8503 GCA_035634495.1 Allostellaceae bacterium | reverse complement strand
CGTTATGTTCGCCGCCGGGCTGACCGGCAGCCAGGGGACGGCCGGCGTTGCCGCTACAGCGGCCACGACCTACAGCATCCGGAAGAACGGCTCGAATGTCGGAACCATGGTCTTCGCCGCCGGCGCGACGACTGCGACCTTTACGATGGCTTCGGCGACGACCTTCATGGCGGGCGACGTTTTGACCATGGTGGCGCCGGCATCGCCCGACGCCACGTTGGCCAACCTCGCCTGGACGCTCGTCGGATCGCAGTGAGCGACACGTTCGTCTGGAACTACAACAGTCACCCGTCAGAGAGAGGCTCCCTTGAAGCTCGAATCATGGCACAGTAGCGAGGACAAGCGCCGTTGGAAGATCGTTCGCACCGACAACTACACCGATGTCCCGGGCGAAATTGTCACCGCTGACGAGACCACTGGTGAGTGCAGCCTGCACGTCGGCGGCGAGACCAAGACGCTGAGCTTCGGCCCCGGCGGAATCAGGATCGTCGGTCGGGGACGATGACCGACGACAAGCGGCTATGGCCAAGGTTCAGTCCTGAAATCAATTTCGGGCATCTGCTGCAGGCCGCCGTCATTTTGGTGACCATAGGCGGGGGGGCGATCACGAGCTATTTGAGCCTCCGCGCAGATATTCAACAAGTGCGTGCCGATCTCACGGTCAAAGTCAGCGAGCATGAATTGCGCATCGCCACGATCGAGCACGCCATTGAAGACCAACACCGTGAAGGGCACGAATTTCAGACTGAGATGCGTTCGGCGATTTCTCACGTGACTGACATACTAAACGATGTGCGGATCCAACTCGGTCGCAGGTTGCAGCCTCATGGCTGATTCGGGCTGGCCGAGCGTGCGCGTTTCTTGCTTGATCGCATGGGCAGTGCTCGTCATCGTGTCGTGAGCGGCAGGAGCACTTGCATGGGCTCGAGGGTGGGGATAGCGGTCGCGGCCTTCGGCGCGCTTCTGGTCGTGGCCGGTTGCGGCAGCACGCGCTCGACAGCGAGTCAATGTCCCAAGCCGGTCGCTTACGACGAGGCGACCTTGAAGAAGATCTCCGAGGCATTACGCGCCCTACCGGCTGACAACGTTCTCCATCAAGCGATGGAGGATTACGAGAACGAACGCGACGACCTCCGATTCTGCCGCTGAACCGATACCTGACCCGGTTGCTCAACCGCGGTTCACCCCCGTCGAATTAGCGTCAACAGGTGGCGACCCAGCACCAGACACGCCGCCAGGCATATGATCATTAGCGGAATGTAGTTGAGCTTGCCCGGCCGGTAAGGCCGGCGATCGGCCACGACCGCGACGATGAGCAGGACCGCGCTGGCGCCAAGGGCGACAGCCGTCTCGGTCAGGCCCATGTGTGAGTCAGGGTTGAAGCTCCGGCTCGAGCATCAGTCAGGAGACGTAAACCTTCGCTCGGTGACACCATCGCGCTCGCCAAACGCGCAGCTGCCGGCCTAGACTTCGGCGTCGAAATCGCGCGAGCCGCCATGTCTGAAGAATTCTATCGCATTAAGCGCCTTCCTCCTTATGTCTTTACCGAGGTCAACGCGCTGAAAGCCAAGGCGCGGGCCGCGGGACGCGACGTGATCGATCTCGGCATGGGCAACCCTGACGGCCCGACGCCACCCCACATCGTCGCCAAACTCGTCGAAGCCGTGCAGAATCCCAGAACGCACGGCTATTCGGTATCGCGCGGCATCGCCGGCCTGCGCCGCGCCTGTTCCGCCTACTATGCTCGGCGCTTCCGCGTCGAGCTCGACCCGGAAAAAGAGGTCATCGTCACCCTCGGCTCAAAGGAAGGGCTCGCCAACCTCGCCCAGGCGATCACCGCGCCGGGCGATATTGTTCTCGTGCCGAATCCGTGCTACCCGATCCACGCCTTCGGGTTCATTATGGCGGGCGCCTCGGTGCGCCACGTGCCGGTCGGCCCGGAATTCGACTTTCTCGGCGAGCTCAAAAAAGCGGTTCAACATAGCATTCCGGCACCGCTCGCGATCGTCCTCAACTTCCCGGCCAACCCGACTGCGCAGACCGTCGATCTCGATTTCTACGGCGAGATCGTTGCGTTCTGCCGCCGGCACAACATCATCGTGTTGTCCGATCTTGCCTATGCCGAACTCTACTTCGACGACAAGCCCCCGCCTTCGATCCTCGAGGTCCCCGGCGCTCGCGGTATCGCGGTCGAGTTTTCCTCGCTCAGCAAGACCTATTCGATGGCCGGCTGGCGCATCGGTTTCGCCGTCGGCAATGCGCGGCTGATCGCGGCGCTGGCGCGGGTCAAATCCTACCTCGACTACGGCGCCTTTACGCCGATCCAAGTGGCGGCCACCGCGGCGCTGAACGGTCCGCAGGACTGCATCATCGAAACCCGCGCGCGCTATCGCGCCCGTCGTGACGTGTTGATCGACGGCTTGTGCCAGGCCGGTTGGCAGATCCCCGAACCCGAGGCGACAATGTTTGCGTGGGCGCCGATCCCGTCGGCTTTTCAGGCGATCGGCAGCCTTGCCTTCTCGAAGCTCTTGCTCGAGCGCGCCAATGTCGCAGTTTCGCCGGGGATCGGCTTTGGCGAATATGGCGAGGGTTTCGTGCGCATCGCCCTCGTCGAGAACCGTCAGCGCCTGCGCCAGGCGACGCGCAACATCCGAACCTTTCTCTCCGGCCGTAACGACATCGCTGAGCGGCGTCGCGGTGATCAAAGCCTCGCCGGCGCCGGGTCCTGAGGGAAGTTCAGCTGGCGAATCCGGACGTTGACCATTCAGCCGTCCGGGTTTGACTTCGCCGGACCGCCTACCTATGTTCCGGCCCTCGTCGAGGGAACAAGGGCATGAAGATCGTCAATTCGCTGAAGTCGCTGAAGAAGCGCGACAAGAACTGCCGCATCGTGCGCCGAAAGGGGCGCGCGTTCATCATCAACAAGGCCAATCCGCGATATAAGGCGCGCCAGGGCTGAGCCGAGCGTCGCCAAATCCGGCGGATCTCCCCCGATGAAGGTTCCGGCGCCGGATGAGGCGGTCCTGCGACGCCGCGCCGAGATCGTCGAGGTGCTGCGGCAGATCGTTCCGGGCGAAGGAGTCATTGTTTCCGAAGCCGAGCGCCGAGCCTACGAAAGCGACGGGCTGACCGCCTATCGCCAGCTGCCGATGGTTGTGGTCTTGCCGTCGCATGTCGCTCAGGTCGCGGCGGTGCTGCGATATTGCCAGAAAAACGGCGTCAAAATCGTACCACGCGGCGCCGGCACCTCGCTTTCCGGCGGGGCGCTGCCGCTGGCTGACGCCGTGCTGCTCGGCATGGCCAAGTTCAACCGCATCCTCGATATCGATTACGACAACCGATGCGTCGTTGCCCAGCCCGGCGTCACCAATCTGGCGATTACCCAAGCCGTAGAAAAGGCCGGCTTTTATTACGCGCCAGACCCATCGAGCCAGATTGCCTGCACGATCGGAGGTAACGTAGCCGAGAATTCCGGAGGAGTGCACTGCCTCAAATACGGGGTCACGACGAACAATGTACTCGGGATCGAGATGGTGCTGATGGATGGAGAGGTGATCCGCCTCGGCGGAATGCACCTCGATGCCGGGGGCTACGACCTGCTTGGCGTAATGACCGGGTCCGAAGGGCTCCTCGGGGTCGTCACCGAGGTTAGTGTGCGGATCCTGCCGAAGCCGACGACGGCGCGGGCGCTGCTGATCGGCTTTGCCAGGACCGAGGACGCCGGCGAATGCGTCGCCGCGGTGATCGGAGCCGGTATCATTCCCAGCGGCATGGAGATGATGGATCGCCCGGCGATCCACGCTGCCGAGGCTTTCGTCAACGTCGGCTATCCGCTCGACGTCGAGGCGTTGCTCATTGTTGAGCTCGACGGCCCGGCGGCCGAGGTCGAACATCTGATCGATAACGTCGAGACGATCGCGGGCAAGCACCACGCCACTGAAATCCGTCTCAGCCGCGACGAGGCGGAGCGGCTCGCCTTCTGGTCCGGGCGTAAAGCCGCCTTCCCAGCCGTCGGGCGCGTCTCGCCCGATTATTATTGCATGGACGGCACGATCCCGCGTGCGCGATTGGCCGAGGTTCTGAGCCGAATACGGAGGCTTTCCGACCGGCATGGGCTCGCGGTGGCAAATGTCTTTCATGCCGGTGACGGCAACCTTCACCCGCTCGTTCTCTACGATGCCAACAAGCCCGGCGAGGTCGAGCGTGCCGAGTCCTTTGGCGCCGACATCCTCAAACTCTGCGTCGAGGTCGGCGGTGTCCTGACCGGCGAGCACGGAGTCGGGATCGAGAAGCGCGATCTGATGGGGACGATGTTCGACGAGCGCGACTTGGCGCACCAGCAACGGCTGAAGTGCGCGTTCGACCCGGACGATAGGCTCAATCCAGGCAAGGTGTTTCCGCAATTGCACCGCTGCGCTGAACTCGGCCGCCTCCACGTCCACGCTGGCCGGCTGCCCTTCCCCGATTTGCCACGGTTTTGACGAGGGATATCGCGCGCGTCCGCATGCGGGCGGCCGAGCGGGATTGACCCCATGCGAACAGAGTTCACAGCGGAGCAACTCGCCGATCCGGACATTGCAGCGTCCGAGAGGGTGCTGCGGAACTGCACTCATTGCGGCTTTTGCACCGCGACCTGCCCGACTTATGTCCTGCTCGGCGACGAGCTCGACAGTCCACGCGGCCGCATCTACTTGATCAAAGACATGCTCGCGAGCGGCGAGCGGGTCACCACTGATACGGTCAAGCACATCGACCGGTGTCTGTCCTGCCTGTCGTGCATGACGACTTGCCCGTCCGGCGTCAACTACATGCACCTGGTCGACCACGCACGGTGCTGGATCGAAGAGAACTACCGTCGGCCGTGGGACGAGCGCGTGCTGCGGATATTTCTCGGCACCGTTCTGTCCCGACCGCTGCTGTTCCGCCTCTCACTTCTCTGCGCGACTATCGCCAAGCCATTTTCGAACTTCCTGCCCGGCCGGCTCGCACCGCTAATTGCGTTGGCGCCCTCCTCGGCTCCGCCTGCCTCGCCGACCGATCGCCCAGGTGTCTTCGGGGCCGCAGGCGAGCCGCGAATGCGGGTCGCCTTGTTGCCTGGGTGCGCTCAGAAAGTGCTGGCGCCCGAAATCAACGAGGCGACGATCCGTTTGCTGACCCGCCACGGCTGCGAAGTCGTCGTCGCACGCGGCAGCGGCTGTTGCGGATCGCTTGCCCATCATCTCGGCCGGCAGTCGTCGGCGCTCGCGTTCGCACGCGCCAACATCGATGCGTGGGAGCGCAAGCGCCTCGCCTTCGGGCTTGACGCCATCGTGATAAACGCCTCTGGCTGCGGTACGACCGTCAAGGATTACGGCTTTATGCTGCGCGAAGATGGATCTTATGCCGAGAAGGCGGCGCGGATCGCTGCACTCGCCAGGGATGTCACCGAAATGATTGAGACGCTCGGGCTCTCTACGCCGACACTACCCACTGGCACCGCCAAAAAGCGGGTCGCCTATCATTCCGCCTGCTCTATGCAGCACGGGCAACACCTCCACGCCGGGCCAAAGGCGCTGCTCGCCGCAGCGGGCTTCGAGCCTGTCGATGTGCCAGAAGGGCACCTCTGCTGCGGCTCGGCCGGAACCTATAACTTATTGCAACCGCAGATCGCCGCAGCCCTACGCGACCGCAAACTTGCCAATATCGCCAGTACCAGACCGGATCTCGTCGCGACCGGCAATATCGGCTGCATCACACAGCTTGCCCCCGGCTGCGACGTGCCGGTGGTGCACACGGTCGAGCTCCTCGATTGGGCCACCGGCGGGCCGGCCCCCAGAGCCGCTGTCGGCTGGTCAAGGGGCACTTCGCCGGGCAATCGCTGGTATCAATAGCGACAGCGACAGCCCCGCAAGGCCAATCAGGGTCGGCTCGAGCCACTTGGCACCACCGAACATCAGACGCTCGCCGGCCGCGCCGAGATCGACATAGGCGATCGTCATCGGCAATTGGCCGAGCAGCGATCCGAACGCGTAAGCCCCAAGCGACAATCGCGTCAGTCCGAGCACGTAATTGGCGATACTGTGCGGCATGAACGGGATCAGCCTCAGCACTGCTACGGCGCGCCAGCCGCCGCGCTCGACCTGCCCGACGACAGGCCCGAGACGTCGGAGGTCGATCTGGCCCGAATTGATGTATCGCGCCAAAAGGAATCCCGCCATCGCCCCGGCGACGCTGCCTGATACAGCCCAAACAATCCCCCATCCCATACCAAACAGCAGCCCGGCGACGATCGCCAGCAGAGTACGGGGGACGAACAACAAGCTGGCTGCGGTGTGAGCGGCGAGGAACCAAAGCGGGGCTGCCGGGTAGCGGTCGAGCGCCGCGGTAATCGTGGTCGGGTCGAGGACCCCCCGCCAGCGCCAAGCGGCTGCCGCCCCAACCGCGAGTAACCCGAGCAGCGCAAGCCTTAAGGTCCGGCGGAACCCAACAGGCGGCAGGTTGAGGGTCGCTAACTGGGTGCCTTTAGCCGTCATCGCGGCGTCGACACCGCAGGAAAGGGCGCGGTGGCGTCCGCGTCTGGCACTGCCTCGTCGAAGAGGCGCGGCTGAGTGGCGCGGTGTTGCAGCCACATGACGCCGAACAGATCAATGATCCCGACACCCAAACGGTCAAAAATGGCGTATTTCGATTTCCCCCTGTGGCGCGGCCGATGATTGACCGGCACCGAACGGACCGCCCCCCCCTCGCGCAATACCAGCGCCGGAAGGAATCGGTGCATATGGTCGAAGTAGGGTAGATCCAAGAAAAGAGCGCGCGGGAACAACTTTAGACCACATCCGGTGTCCGGCGTGCGGTCGCCGAGAACCCGGCCACGGACCGCGTTAGCGATGCCTGAGGCCCAGCGTTTCGACGAGCTGTCCCGACGCCTCTCCCGGTGGCCAACGATCAAGATCGGCGGATCCGCGGAAGCCTGGCGAGCGAGACGCCAAAGTGTGGAGATGTCGGCCGGGTCGTTCTGGCCGTCCCCGTCGAGCGTCGCGATCCAGGCCGCTTGCGCCGCTCGGACGCCTGTACGGATCGCCGCACTCTGCCCGCAATTTCGCGTGTGACGCAGCAACCGTATCTGCGGAATTTTCCCCGCAAGCCGCGAGATCTCCGCGACAGTCGAATCAGTGCTGCCATCATCAACATAGAGGATCTCATATTCAACCAGACCGTCGAGAGTCTCGCAGACTTCGCCTACCAATGCGGCGATATTTTCGGCCTCGTTCTTTACCGGGATGACGACTGAAAGATCCATAAGGTCGATGCCGCGAAGCTCGCGCCGACGGTGCGAGCGGCACGCCGATTCGCTACCGACCAGCCTTCCGTCACTAGGAGATGTAACACCCTTTGATAGCGTGGACAAATCAATGATGGCTAGCCTGCTGTTCACCAAATGCGCGAACCTTAGCCTGAATTTCTCCTGCAAATTCAGGCGGAGGGGCCGCGACAGGAACGCGCGCCTCTCGCTAAAGGCGAATTCTAATGATCGATCCAGGCGATCCTGAGGATGTTTGTGGCACCGGGGGTTCCAAACGGAACCCCGGCAGTGATGACGACCCGCTGACCGATCTCCGCGATTCTCTCGCGATGAGCGATGCGCACTGCCTTTTGCACCATGTCAGAAAAACTCTTGACGTCACTGGTGTGCACGCAATGTGCACCCCACAAAACGGCGAGTCGGCGCGCGGTGCCGAGGTTCGACGTTAGCACCAAGATCGGAGCCTCGGGTCGCTCGCGTGCGGCGCGAAGAGCGGTTGCGCCTGAGGTCGTATAGGATACGATCGCCGCTGCGTCCACCAGATTCGCGACCTGGCAGGCCGCGGTGCTGATCGCGTCCGAAGGCGTGTGTTCATGCTCAATCCTCGTGCCTTCGAGCATCGAGTAATAGAGCGGATCTTCCTGCACCCGACAGGCAATGCGGTTCATCATCGCGACCGATTCGACCGGATAGCGTCCCGCAGCGGTCTCGGCAGAGAGCATAACCGCGTCCGCTCCCTCGTAGACTGCGGTCGCAACATCCGAGGCTTCCGCGCGGGTTGGTGTTGGCGCTGTGACCATCGATTCCAGCATCTGCGTGGCCACGACCACGGGCTTGCCGGCAACTCGGCAGGCGTGAACCACCTGCTTCTGCACGCTCGGCACATCTTCGGGCGGCATCTCGACGCCGAGATCACCGCGCGCGACCATCAGCCCATCGGCGAGCTCGATGATCTCGTGGAGGTGCTGGATTGCCGACGGCTTTTCGAGCTTGACCATGACGCCGGCGCGGCCCCCGACCAGTTTGCGGCCCTCGGCGACATCGTCGGGACGCTGGACGAACGAGAACGCGATCCAATCGGCGCCGTGCTCAAGGGCAAAGGAGAGATCGGCGCGGTCCTTTTCGGTGATCGCCGATAGCGGCAACACCGCATTCGGTACGTTGACCCCCTTGCGATCAGACAACGTGCCGCCGACCAAGCACCGCGTGTCGGCAAAACTG
>DASQCY010000581.1:0-3462 GCA_035634495.1 Allostellaceae bacterium | reverse complement strand
GCCATTGCCACAACCCTGCCATCCGAGCGGGCCGGCCAGCCGACCCTGCGGACAACACACCGCTGACCTTTCGAGGCTCATGGGAGAGCGACGCGTTCATCGCATTGCTGCGCAACGCGATCGCCTGGGGCGTGGCCGCCTAACCTCTACCCCCTGCATCCGCTTCGTTCGGGCCCACTCGGTAACTCACCCGGCCGTCGGGACGAGGAGACCCATCCATGCTGAGGACCGGCAAGGAGCATATCGAGCGTCTCAGGGACGGGCGCATCGTCTACATCGGCAGCGAGCGGGTAGACGACGTGACGACGCACCCCGCCTTCCGGAACGCCGCGCGCACAGTCGCCGCGATCTACGACATGAAGGCCGACCCCGCCAATCGCGAGATCATGTCCTTCACCGAGGCGGGCGACGCGTTCAGCATGTATTATCTTAGGGCGCGCAGCCGGGAGGATCTGCGGCACCGGATGCGAGCCCATCAGATGATTGCCGAGATGACCTATGGGCTGCTCGGCCGCTCGCCCGATCATGTCGCGAGCTTTGTCACCGGCCTGGCCGTAAACCCAACGGTTTTCGCCACCGGCACTCGGTCTTATGCCGAGAATCTGGTGAGATACTACCGCTACATGCGCGAGCAAGACATCTATGCCGCCTATGCGGTATTGCCGCCCCAGGCAGCACGCGATCCGGCCTTCTATCAGAAGCAAAACCTGCCGATCCCGAGCCTGCAGGTCGTCCGCGAGGACGATGACGGCGTGGTGATCTCGGGCATGAAGATGCTGGCGACCGGTGCGGTATTCGCCGATGAGATCTGGATCGGCAATCTGTTGCCGTTGGCGCCGGACCAGGTCAAGCAGGCGGTTACCTGTGTCGTACCCTGCAACGCCGAGGGCCTTAGTTTATGGTCGCGACAACCCCTCGAGCTGAATGCCAAGAACGAGTTCGACAGCCCATTGACATGGCGCTTCGACGAAAGCGACAGCATGGTCATGTGCGACAATGTCAAGGTGCCTTGGGAACGCGTCTTCGTCATGGACGACGCGGTGCTGTCGCGCGAGATCTACATTCGGACGCCGAGCCATTGTTATGGAAACCATCAATCGAATGTCCGCCTGTGGTCGAAACTCCGGTTGATAGTCGGCCTGGCGAGTCGCGTTGCGCAATCTACAGGTGCTGATCAGGTACCGGCCGTACGCGACATCTTGGGGCGGCTTTGCGCGCTTGAAGCGACTCTCGGCGGCATGATCCACGGGCAGATCGAGGCATGCGAGCACTGGCCCGACGGTTTCGCCACCTTCAATCGGCGCTATATGTATGCGGCGCTCAATTGGGGCACCGAGATGTACTCGGAGCTGATCGATATCCTGCGCGAACTTTCAGGCGGCGGGGTCTTCCAGATGCCGGCGAGTGTCACCGTGATGCACGATCCCTCCCTCAAGAAGCTCTTCGAGACCTATTGGCAGACGCCGCAGTTGCCGGCGCTTGATCGCGTAAAATTGTTCAAGCTGGTGTGGGACCTGGTTGGTTCCGAGTTCGCCGGCAGGCATCAGCAGTACGAGAAATTCTATGCCGGGGCCTCCTTTATCGTCCGAAATCACAGTTACCGTGAGGCACCCTGGGACGAGTTCCACAAGATCGCCGACGATCTGTTGGCGAGCTACGACGTTCCGGAAGCGCCGTAGGGCGAATTCTGCGGGCGAGCATCGCATCGGGCAGGCGCGAAACTTTCGGACGGAACCCGATCGAGATCCTCATGGGCCGTCAAATGACGCTGGTTGCGTGCCGAAAGTCGGGTTAACCTCCAGGGTCTCCATCGCTCGCCACCGTATTGACTGCTGATGAATCTCTCGGCTGTTGCCAGGCTTGATCCCCAAAAATTTCAAGATCCGTTCGTCACTGCCAGAGGCGAGCGGCGGGCTCAGGTCACGCTCGAGGCGTTGAAGACGCTGTGGTTCAACACAGGGACCCTGTGCAATTTGACTTGCGCAAATTGCTATATCGAGTCATCGCCGCGCAACGACAGGCTTGTCTATCTGACCACATCCGAGGTCATCGAATATCTCGACGAGATCGAGCGCGAGGGGCTCGGGACAGAGCTGATCGGCTTCACCGGTGGCGAGCCGTTCATGAACCCTGCCCTGCCGGCCATGCTCGGTCAGGCGCTGTCGCGCGGTTATCGCGTCTTGGTGCTGACCAACGCGATGAAGCCGATGCACAAAAAGAAAACCGCGCTGTTGTCATTGCGCGAGCGCTATGGCGACCGGTTGACGATCCGGGTCTCGATCGACCATTACGGGCGCGAGGTGCACGAGCGGGAGCGCGGCGGAAGGAGCTGGCCGCCGACGATCGACGGCTTCAAGTGGCTCGCCGAGAACGGCTTCTCGCTAAACGTCGCCAGCCGGTATCTGTCGGGCGAACCGGAACTCGCGTTGCGCCGCGGTTTCGCACGGCTGTTCGCCGAGCTCGGGGTGGCGCTCGATGCGGACGATCCGGTCGCGCTGATGATCTTCCCGGAGATGGACGCCAAGCTCGACGTCCCGGAGATCACCGAGGCATGCTGGGGCATTCTCGGCAAATCGCCGGGGGACGTCATGTGCGCAACCGCACGCATGGTCGTGAAGCACAAAGGTGCGGCTCACCCGACCGTCGTTGCCTGCACGTTGTTGCCCTACAACCCGGAGTTTGACCTCGGCCGAACCCTTGTCGAAGCACGCGACACGGTTCAGCTCAACCACCCGCACTGTGCCAAGTTTTGCGTACTCGGCGGGGCCACCTGCGCACGGCACTAATGCTCGCGAGCCCGGTTGACCCGGGTCGAAGCATAGGCCCGCTCGTTTACCGATGACCAAGCAGAGATATCACCGGACAGACACGTGCGGCCGGCGCGGATTATCGCCCTCGCTCCGCAAGTGGGGATTAGGGCGGCAACCCTGGACCCCGGCTTGCGCGGCGGTGACAACGTGGGTCCGCGATATGGCTTAGACATACGGTTATTTATGCCGCTCTGTCCTCCATCAAAGTAATGGGGTGTTTTAAGCGCTCGACATTGTCATTCGCTTGAGTTCGGCCAGGATCGGCATTTCCTCGAGGTCCTTGGCGCTAAGGCGCGTCCAGTCGATGCCCGTCGGTGCGGCGCCGAGGCGCTTGATGCGGATCGTCCGAGTTGGCGTCACGATGACACTGAGCGGCTGATCGGTGGGGTCGCGGGGCACCGAGGCGACGACCTGCAGATCGTGCACGGTCGTGGCGACAGGGACCGGAGGGTGACCAAGCGCGCGCAGGATGGCGAATTCCAGGTCGCTATAGCCTTCGCCCTTGCCGCAGCGCCGCCCATCGCGCGTGACCGCGACGGAGCCGCAGACGATGGCGTCGAGCCTAGGCATGTCCGCGAGGGCCACCTCCCCGGACCAGTGGTCGCCGCGCGACAAGCCTGCGGCTTCGTCGATCTTGTCGGGCGGAATGCGG
>DASQCY010000580.1:0-2915 GCA_035634495.1 Allostellaceae bacterium | reverse complement strand
ACCGCCTGCTCCAAACTCATCACCTGCTTCTCGCGCACCCATTCGCCGAGGAGCTTGGTGAGGTAGCCGTAGCCGCCGTGGAACTGAACATGCGCGCCGCCGTCGCCGAGACCGATCACCGCGTTGGGATGGGTCAGGATCTTTGTCAGCGCCTCATCGTCGACATTGTTCTCGGCCTGCAAAAAGCGGGTTTCGAGCTTTTCCTCGACCACGAGGTCGAGGAAGGCGTCGATCACGCGCTTGCCCTGCTTCTCGGCAATCTGCCCGATCGACTTGAACTGCATCCACTTGTTCTTGTCGAGCACCGGCTCATTGACCCACATGTAATTCCACCAAGTCTTCGAGAAGCCGACCGCCGCTTCGGGCTTGTTGACGACCGCTTCCTCGTGGAGCTTGGCGCGGATCCCGGGGTCGGCATACGCCTTCATCTTCTCCTCGTCCGACGACAGCAGGATCGGATGCCAGGTCGGCAGGCCGCGGAAGACCTGGCAGTTCTTCATCGTGAAGTCCTGGGTGACCCGGTTCGGGCTGCACATCGGGTAGGCGCGGATGCCGAGTGCCGCGGTTTCTTCGACCCGCGCCATGTGCGTCTTCCACTCGTCGGGCTTGCGCATCGTCTGGGAGAGGCTGTTGTAAACAACGGTGCGCCCGGTCGCTTCCGCGAGGCGTCGGATCATGCCGTCCTTCAACTCGACATACTGGCCGCCACCGGCCTGGATCGTGCCGGTGCTCAGCTCGCGCAACACGTCGCCGAGCGCGAAAATCTCCTTTTCGTCGGCCCACAAGGCCGGGATATGGCAACCTTGCGGGTCGTAATGGCCCTTCTCGCGCGACACCGAGAGACCAAGCGCGCCGGCCTTCATGCCGTCGCGGACGACATCCTGCATCGCCTTGATTTGGTTGTCGGAGGCGCCCGGTTTCTGGCACTCGTCGCCCATCACGTAATGGCGCACCGCGGTGTGGCCGATCAGATTGCCGACATTGATGCCTAGAGATTTGTCGAGGCGGTCCATGTATTGGCCCGTCGTCTCCCAGTCGAAGTCGACGGTGCGCAACACGTCCATCGGGATCGCTTCGACGTAGGAGAGGAATTCGGCCAACCGCTCCTCGCTGCCCTTGCGCACCGGCGCCAATGACAAGGAGCAATTGCCAAAGATCACGGTGGTGGGGCCATGCTCGGGCGAGAAGGTGCACAGCGGGTCCCAGGTGACCTGGGCATCATAATGGCAGTGATTATCGATAAAGCCGGGGGCGACGGCGCGGCCATCGGCGTCGATCGTGCGCGCCGCAGCGCCGCTCAGCTTACCGATGTCGACGATCTTGCCGTCCTTGATGCCGACATCGCCGCGGAACGCCGGCATCCCCGAACCGTCGACGATCAGTCCATTTTTGATCAGCAGATCATACGCCATCGGTTTCTCCTCCTCGGCCCGGGTTACCCTTCGCAACCCCTGCCTGCAGTGTAGCGCTTCAAGCCGCAGAGACACACCCTGGGCGCGCGCCAAGCTATGACGAGAACGCGGGGCGCCCATCGTAAAGTGCTGGAAATAGTGGTCGGCAAACCGGTTCGTGTTAAAGCCTGTTGGCGTCGACGCCAAGGGAGCTCTCAGACCATGACATTATCTGCCGACGAATATCGCGACCACCTCGAGACAACTGCCGTCCGGGCGGGCTTCGCCTTCGGCGGCGTCGTCCTGCCGAGCGAGCACGATGTCAACGTCGGGCAGCTGCGATTCCGTTATCTCGATTGGGGGACCAAAGGGCTGCGGCCGATCCTCTTTCTGCACGGCGGCGCCCTGACCGCGCATACCTGGGATTTATGCTGCCTCGCGTTGCGCGACGAGTTTCACTGCATAGCACTCGATCAGCGCGGCCATGGCGACACCGACTGGGCGCCCGACGCCGATTATTCGATCGGCGCCCAGCGCGAGGATATCCGAGGCTTCGCCGACCGGCTGGGCCTCGATCGTTTCGTGCTCGTCGGGCAGTCGATGGGAGCGATCAACGGGCTCGCCTTCGCCGTCACCCACCCCGAGCGACTTTCGGCATTGGTAATGATCGACGCCGGCCCCGAGGTCAGGCGCCGGGGGTCGAGCCGCATTCGAGAGTTTGTCAACGGCGGGGCCAAACCGGAGACCTTGGAGGAGATCATCGAGCGGGCGCTGGCCTTCAATCCGCGGCGCGATCCGCAGATTCTGCGCCGCAGCCTGATGCACAATCTACGCCGGCAACCCGATGGCAGCTGGAGCTGGAAATACGACAGGAGTAGGTTCCAGCGGCTCGATCACGACACACACTTGGCCGAGCGGCGCCGGCTCGCCGACAACCTCGCCAAGGTCACCTGTCCGGCCTTGGTCATACGCGGCGCCGAGAGCGACGTGTTCCACCAGGACGACGCCGAGCGTTTGGCGAAGAATTTTCCCGACGGCCGGCAAATCACGATCGCGCAGGCCGGACACACCGTACAGGGCGACAACCCAAAGGATCTGGTCGCCGCGCTGCGCGAGTTTCTCGGCTGAGAGGGTAGGCGCGCGCCTTTAATTTTGCCGGATCAGCCGGCGGATCCGGTGGTTTTCGGTGTCGCCGATATAGATCGACCCGTCCGGTCCGACGACGGCGCCATGCGGGCGGCCAAGACCCGCTGCCTGCGCCGGGCCGCCGTCGCCTTGGCCGCTCTTCCGGCCGCCGGCGATGGTCTCGACAATTCCGTTGCAGGCATAGATACGGCGGATCGCGTGGTTCTCGGTATCGACGATCAGGATATCGCCGCCGTAGTCGAGAGCGAATTCCTTCGGCGCGTCGAAAACCGCGTCGTGTGCCGGGCCGCCGTCGCCGCTGTAACCGCGCGCACCGGTGCCAGCCACGGTGTTGATGACGCCGGTGCTGGGGTTGACCGCCCGCAACGTGCTGCCTTG
>DASQCY010000579.1:0-4878 GCA_035634495.1 Allostellaceae bacterium | reverse complement strand
ATCGCTGCCAAGTCGCGCCTGATCGACGATCGTCGCCTGGCGCACGGTACCGTCCGGATCGACAGCGACCCTCACCTCGACGACGAGATCCTTGGCATCACGAGCGCCCGCCGGCACATTCCAGCACCGCGCGATCTGCTGGCGCACCAAGTCGACTTCGCTGGCGGTAATTTGACTGCCGAGCGGCGCTCGGGGCTGCGACGACGGCCGAGTCGACGCGAGGCGCGGTCTCTGCGGTGGTGCATCCGGCGACGGCGCGGTGGGCTGCGTCGCCAGGTTCTTCAACAGCGTCTCGAATTGGCTTGGATCGTATTTCTTTTGATCTGCTTTCGGCTCGTTCTTGGCCATTTGCTGGGGCGGTTCGGGCTTTTCCTTCGGCCGTGGCGCCTCGGCCTTCTCGGTCGGCTTCGGCGGCTCGGGCTTGGGCTCCGGCGGCTTCAGCAACGGCGGCGGCGCCGGCTTGGGTTCGGGCAGTTTCGGCGGCTCCGGCGATGGCGCCTCTGCCGAAGGCGGCGGAACCGGTGTCGGGACCGGCGGTTCGGGCTCTGGCTTCGCCACGGGTGCATCCGCGACGGGCACCTCCGGTTTCGCGTTAGGCCGGGGCGGGTTCGGATTGGGCCGCGTTGCTCGGGTTTCCGGCGCAATCGTCACAAGCTCGACCGCCACCGGTATGTCCTCCGGCGCGGGCGGAGCGAACAATCTCGGCAGACCGAAAATGAACATGCTGCCGAGAACGAGGTGCATTGCCACTGACAACGCCACGCCGCGTGGAGCGATGCCGTCCGGCATCGCGTCGCCGGCGACGGGTTCTTCAGTCAGTCCCGGTTCTGCGGTTGCCACGCTCATCGGAGTGAAACCGCGTGACCCTATCTTAGTGCTTGACCGTTTGCCCCGATCGGTCGAGGGGTGCCGCGCCGGATGCTGCTCTGGCGGCGGCTCCCTTCTGAGGTACCGCGATCAGTGACACCTTGCGAAACCCGGCCGAGCTGACCAAGCTCATCACCTCGAGCACGCGGCCGTAGTTGATCGCCTTGTCGCCCCTGACATAGAGCACCGCATCCGGGTTGTTGCCGGTGATCGCCCCCAATCGCGGGAGCAGAGACTCGGTCGGGACCTCTGTCTCCTGGATGAAAAGATGACCCTCGCCATTAATTGTGATCACGAGAGGTTCCTTCGGCTCGGTGATCGGCGGCGCCTGGGTTTGCGGCAGATCGACCGGCACTCCGACCGTCAAAAGGGGTGCCGCGACCATGAAGACGACGAGCAATACCAGCATAACGTCGACGAATGGCGTCACGTTGATTGCCGACATCGGCTGATACCGCCCGGCGGGACGCTGGCCGTTGCCGCCTAGGCTCGATGCAGCCATCGCTCACGGCCTCTCGTCAAGCTGCCTTGACAGAATGGCGCTGAACTCGGAAGCGAACGCTTCGAGCCGACCGGCATAGCGCCCGAAATCGGTTGCGAACTTGTTGTAGGCGATGACTGCGGGGATCGCGGCGACGAGCCCGAGCGCGGTCGCGAACAGCGATTCGGCGATCCCGGGTGCCACGACGGCAAGGCTGGTGTTCTTGGACGCGGCAATCGATTGAAAGCTGTCCATGATGCCCCAGACGGTGCCGAACAACCCGACGAACGGCGCGGTCGACCCGACCGTCGCGAGATACGCCATAAAGCGCTCGACTCGCTCCATCTCGCGGCCCACCGCCACGTTCATTACCCGCTCGACGCGCTGCTGCAGGCTCGTCCGCATCACCGGGGTGCCGAGCAGGTTTTTGGCGGCACTCCGCCGCCACTCCCGCATCGCAGCCGAAAAGACCGCACTCATCGGATCGGGCGGGCGCTGACCCACCCTCTCGTAGAGATCGTCGAGCGAGCCGCCTGACCAGAAGGACTCCTCGAAATTCGCCGCGGAAAATCGCAGTCGGCGCAGCCGGATCACCTTGTCGAAGATGACCGCCCAGGACCAGAAGGACGCGACCAGAAGGATCAGCATTACCACTTTGACGATGGCATCAGACTGCAGAAACAGGGCGATAATCGAGAGATCATGTGGAACTGTACCAGCAAGTGGAAGGGCATCGACTGGAGTAGGCGGCATTTTTGGCGACCCTTTATGGCGTCTTATGGACGATTCTTTGGCGTCATGGCGCCGCTTCGGCCTCGGGTTCGAGCGGCAGACGCGCGAGAAGATCGAGCTGCGCCGGCAGGCTCGCCGGCATCGGCAGATCGAGATGGCGGAAGGCGATCTGGGTCAGCACACGGCCCCTCGAGGTACGCTGCACAAACCCTTCCTGGATCAAATAAGGCTCGACGACCTCCTCGATGACATCGCGCTCGTCGCCGAGCGCCGCTGCCATCGTTTCGACCCCGACAGGGCCGCCCCCATAGTTTTCGGCGATGCAGCGCAGGTAGCGGCGATCCATACCGTCAAGGCCGCAGCCGTCGACCTCGAGCCGCAGCAGCGCCGCATCGGCGGCGGCCGCATCGACGCTCGTCAGACCCTCGACGGCGGCAAAGTCACGGATCCGACGCAGTAGGCGCATCGCTACGCGCGGGGTGCCGCGCGCCCGCCGCGCGATCTCGGCGGCGCCGTCAGACCGAATGTCGAGAGTTAGCATTCGAGCGGCGCGAACGACGATCATCTCGAGTTCGGCCGCCTCGTAAAAGACCAGCCGTAGCGGTATCCCGAAGCGCTCGCGCAGCGGTCGAGTGATCAACCCCGACCGCGTGGTCGCACCGATCAGGGTGAAGGGCGCGACATCGATGCGGATCGATCGAGCCGCCGGCCCCTCGCCGATGATCAGGTCGAGCTGAAAATCCTCCATCGCGGGGTAGAGGATCTCCTCGACCGAAGGGGCCAGACGGTGGATCTCGTCAATGAAGAGGATTTCGCGTGGCTGCAGGTTGGTCAGCAGTGCCGCGAGGTCGCCGCCACGCTGGATCACCGGGCCCGAGCTAGCACGGAACCCCACCCCCATTTCGCGCGCGACGATTTGCGCGAGCGTCGTCTTGCCGAGCCCCGGAGGTCCCCAGAGCAGCACGTGGTCGAGGGCTTCGCTCCGGCCCCTCGCGGCTTCGATGAAGACGCGAAGATTGTCACGCAGCTGGCGTTGGCCGACAAACTCGGCGAGTGTCGGCGGTCGCAGCGAAACCTCGACCGCGTCCTGTTCGGAGCGAACCGAATCGACGGCGCGCGGCATGGCGTCGCTCATCGAGCGAGTTCCTGCAGCCCGGCGCGGATGAGCGCGCCGGCATCCGCGGAGCTGCCGAGCCGGCGGGCGGCCGTGGCAACCGCGCCGTAGGCTTCGGTTCGGCGGTAGCCGAGATTGACGAGCGCCGACACGGCATCGGCGGTAGGCCCGGCATCCGCATCCGCCGCCGGCATGGTTGTCACCGGCGTTGTCGCCGCGACGGTGGCGCCGACTTTGTCACGTAATTCGTTGACGATGCGCGCCGCAAGCCGCGCGCCGACCCCATCGGCGCGCGTTAGCGCGGCCTTGTCCTGCGCAAGGATGGCAAGCCCGAGCTGCTCAGGCGCCACCGCCGAAAGGATCGCGAGCGCCAGCCGCGCGCCAACCCCCTGAACCGTCGTCAACCGCCGAAACCAGTCGCGCTCGGCAGCGTCGATAAAGCCGTAGAGATGGATGTAATCCTCGCGCACATGCGTTTCGATCAGCAGAGACGCCGGCGAACCGGCGGCCGGCAAACGGCTGGTCGTCCGCGTCGAGCAGAAGGCGAGATAGCCAACCCCGCCGACATCGATGACCGCGCCCTCTGGGCCAATCTGGTCGACCACGCCGGCGAGCTTGGCGATCATATAGCGGCTTTCCAATGGCGCCAGGTCGCGGCGTGGTGCGCGTGACAAATAGCCACCGCGAGAGCGTCGGCCGCGTCCGGCGCGCCAATCTGGCAGCCCGGCAGAATTCGCCGCACCATCATCTGAACCTGCGCCTTCTCGGCGTGACCGGCGCCCACGACCGCCTTCTTGATCAGATTGGCCGAATATTCCGCCACCGGCAGCCCGCGTTCGGCCGGCGCCAGCAGCACCACGCCGCGGGCAACGCCGAGCTTCAACGTCGAGGCCGGATTGCGGTTGACAAAGGTCTCTTCGACCGCAGCTTCGTCCGGCTGGAACCGCTCGAGCACCGAGGTGATCTGCCGGAAAAGCGAAACCAGCCGCATCGCAAGAGGCTGGTCGGTCGCGGCGTGCACCACGCCGTCGGCGACGTGGATAAGGCGGTTGCCGGTAGTGTCGATCACCCCCCAACCAGTGTGCCGCAGCCCGGGATCGAGCCCCAGAACGCGCATTGCCGGTGCCGCGCCGATCGCTCAGGCGCCGAGCCGCGCCATCACGTCCTCGGCTACTTCGAAATTAGCGTACACGTTCTGGACATCATCGCTGTCCTCGAGTGTCTCCAGCAGCTTGAACAGAGTCGTCGCGATCTCCTCGTCGATCGGCGCCGTTGTCTTCGGGCGCCAGACCAGGCGTGCGGAGGCCGCCGCCCCGAATCGACCCTCGAGGGCATCGCGCATGGCGTTGAAATCTTCAGGCGCGCAGGTCACCAGGTGCTGTTCGCCATCGCTCTCGACGTTTTCCGCGCCTGCCTCGATTACGGCTTCGAACATGTCATCGGCACTCGCCGTCGCTGCCGGATACGAAATTTCGCCGATGCGCTCGAACATGAAGCTGACGCTGTTGGTCTCGCCAAGCGCGCCGCCCGCCTTGGTGAAAGCGGCGCGCACCTCGCTCGCGGTACGGTTACGGTTATCCGTGAGAGCCTCGATGATAACGGCAATCCCGCCGGGTCCATAGCCCTCGTAGCGCACCTCTTCGTAGGCCTCTCCGGCCTCACCGCCGGAACCGCGCCGGATCGC
>DASQCY010000578.1:0-2484 GCA_035634495.1 Allostellaceae bacterium | reverse complement strand
ACCACACGCAACTCGATGCAGCGCCAGACGCTCGTGCTCAAAGGCGCGCGCGGCGCCGGCGCCGCCCTTGCCGAGCTGCCGGTTCCGGGCAAATACCGCTGGGTGCCGGAGGGGGTGCCCGCGGAAGACCCCTACAATGTCGCCCAGCTCTACTCGAAGCTCGGCCAGAGCATTCGCGAAGGCAAGCCGGTCAGCCCCGGCTTCGACGCGGCGGTCACCCGCCACCGCCTGCTCGACATGATCATGCGCGCCTCCGAGACCGGGCGGAAGCAGGTCGCGTAGCGTTTGTTATTCCGCCGCGGCGCGCAGCATCTGTTCGGTGAGCACAGCGGCCGCTTCGTTGGCGACGACCGTGCGCTCGAAGAACCGAGGGTTTTGAGCGCCCCATAGCCGCACCGCATTGGCGAAGGTGAAGTCGCGGAAATTATCCTCGGTAATCAGGCCGTCCTCGACCAATTTCCAGGCCTCGGGAAGCGGATCGCGCATGTCGATCACGTCGAAATGCCCGATGTCGGAGCTGTAGATCGCGTTGAGCTGCGCCCCGAACGGGTTGGCGAGGCTGAAGGCACAGACGTTCATCCGGTCGTCGGCTTCGCATCCGAAGTAATAGGGCCTGGCGTAGAGATCGAGCCAATCCTCTTTGCGGGTGATCTTGCAGGCGGCGAAATCGTCGAGCTCTGCGCGCCCCCCGGTCAAATGCGCCTCGGGATTGGGATAGCCGTCGCGCGCCCGTAAGGCTTCGGCCATGTCGTCGTAGCCGTATTTAACTACCAACTCCATCAGCAGCTTGCGGTCGAGCTTTGCCGGGTCCATGCGTTCGAGCGCCTTGGCGTTGCGCCGTTCCCAATGCTCGATCAAATCGCCGAACAACTGGGCGCCCCAGCCCGCACCCCCTTCGAGAAAGGCGAAGCGCAGCTGCGGGAAGCGCCGGGTCACGCCGCCGAGGAAAATCGCCTTGGCGACGGCATGACCGGCGGCCGCGAAGTGGCCGATGTGGTTGTAGACAAAGTTGGTCGGCGACAGGCGCAATCCCTGGCTGCTACTGCCGCTGTGAAAGGTCGGGGCAATGCCGAGCTCGACGCATTTCGCCCAGACCGGGTCGTAGTCATAGAGGCTGTCGATGCCGAGCACGTCGTACCACACCGTGAACCGGCGTGACTCGTCATCCTCGGCCGCAGCGGAGGGGACCTGCCGCGGCAGGTTGCTGCCGAACATCCCGACCTTCGAGCCGAGCTGCTTGGTGACGAATTCGAGCTCTTCGATCGCTTCTTCCGGAGTGTGCATCGGGATGACCGCCGCCGGGGTCATGCGGTCGCTGAAATCGCGGAAATAATCGGACGACACAATGTTGTAGGCGCGGATCACGGCACGGCGGGTTTCGTCGTCCTTGATGCGCGGCAGACCCAGCCCGGCCGTCGGGTAGATCACGGCGAAATCGGTGCCGATCTCGTCGAGGCGCTCGTAGAGCAGCTTTGGCATCATCGCGGTCGCCCGGTCGAGCGTGTTTTCGCCCTGACGGTTCCAGAAATTGGGCTGCGCGATACGCCGCCCGGTTCGCTCGGCCGGGGTCATTTTCAGCCCCTCGCCGGCACCCCGCGGCGCGAGAAAGCCGTCGGCCGCCTTGTCGCCGCCGACTTTGCGCATCTTTTCGGCGAAGACCGGCGGAAATTCGACCCAATGGCCATCGCCGTCGACGATCGGGTGCTTGACCTTGGCGTGGACCTGCGCCGGGTTCAGATGACCGTTGCCGCTCATGGCGTTCTCCCAAAGGTGGCGAGGCAACCTCGTGCAATGTTGAGGCGGAAGCGTGGGCCCCGCTTCGGAATCAAGTCAAATGCAGCCTCGGCATGGCGGTGTGGCTCAGCAAGCGCGGCTCGACCATGCGCGCTGACGATGTTGGGCAGAATGGGGGCCACGTTTTGTCGAAGACGCTGGAAATAAAAGATCTAAATGTGATAATCATTAAATTGCCCGATTCTTATTGCAGATTCCCGACTGATGGCGGCGATGGACAGGCAGTGGTTGGACGAGTGTGGCAGAGGGCTGATGGGTTTTCATCAAAACCGCTGTGACCCGGTGCCACTCGAAGGGAGGCCGATGGGCCAATCTCGGGCCGCTTGAGGCGATAGCACTGCAACCCTAAGGGGAGATTTTGCTGTAAATTTGCTGCAGACGCAGCTCTAGTCGATCCTCGGCGCAACTTGTTGTTGTAGCTGGCGGCAGTCCAGGGCGCCGGCTCTACCCCGGCATTGACAAGAAATCTAATAAAGAACAAAAATAGAACATGATCGAGGAAAGAGCCCTTCTTCCCGAGCTGCGCGAGCGCATCAGGCGGATCGAGCGGCCGACAGCGGCGATCCATGGGGTATTGCCGTTCGGCATTGCCGCGATCGATCGAGCGCTGCCGGGCGGTGGGCTCGCGCGGGGGGCCTTGCACGAGATCCTCGGAGCGGGTGGCGACGAGGAGGATGGCGCGCTGGCTGC
>DASQCY010000577.1:0-5508 GCA_035634495.1 Allostellaceae bacterium | reverse complement strand
GGCGTTATTCGGCGAGGCAATGACCAACCTCACCGCCATTGCCAATGCGGGAGTCCTCGGAAGCTATCAATTCGCCACGTTCAGCAACGCAGTCGATGTCGGCGGTGGGCACGGGTCGTTCCTAGCCGCCATCCTCGATTACAACCCGACAGCGCAGGGCATCCTGTTCGACCTTCCTTCGGTCATCGAAGACGCTGAAAAAGCTAAGTTCATCGCGCAGGCGATCTGCTCGCCAAGGCCGGGTTTCAGCTGGAACGCGTGACCGCGACGAAATCCCCGTTCAGCGTGGTCGAGGCCGTCCCGGTCTGATGAGCCGCCGCCCGGCGAGATCGCGCCCGGCACGGAAGTTCGGTCAGCCGATCGGACGGCCGGCGGCGCCGAACCGGGCACGCAATTCGTATTTCAGCACCTTGCCTGCGGGGTTGCGTGGCAGGGCGGGGACAATCTCCAGCCGCCTTGGCAGCTTGTAGCGCGCCAGGCGCTCGCTCCCGAAGGCGCACAGCTCCTCCAGCTCCAAGACCGTGCCGTCTTTGAGTGCGGCGACCGCGACCACGGCCTCACCCCACCGCTCGTCGGGCAGCCCGATCACCGCGATCTCGGCGATCGCCGGATGGTCGTAGAGCGCGCTTTCCACTTCGGCCGGATAGACGTTTTCGCCGCCGGTGATCACCATGTCCTTGAGCCGGTCGGCGATATAGAGGAACCCGTCTTCATCCAGATAGCCGATATCGCCGGTGTGGAACCAGCCCTCGGTGTCGATCGCCGCCGCCGTCGCCCCGGGATTGTTCCAGTAACCTTTCATGATGTTCGGCCCACGGGTGATCACCTCGCCATTGACCCGCGGTTCCTTGATCTCGCGGCCGCTGGTGTCGACGATCCTGATTTCGCAGAATAGCGGGGTGCGGCCGGCCGAACCCAGTTTCGCCATCCCCCATTCCGGCGCCAGGAACGTCACGAAAGGTGCGGCTTCGGTCATCCCGTAGCCCTGATTGATCGGCACGCCGCGCTCGGCATAGAGCCGCATCAACGGCTCCGGCACAGGCGCGCCGCCGCAGACAATGTTGTCCAGACTGGAGAGGTCGGCCGTGGCGAAGCCCGGCTGCTGGCTGATGAACAGCAACATCGCCGGCACACCGAAGAGCGTAGTCGCCCGATACCGCGCGATGTCATCCAGGCACCGGGCGGGATCGAAGTTCCGGTGCAAAACGATATGTCCGCCTTTCTGCCAGATGTTCAGCGAACACACGTTCAACCCGCCGATGTGAAATAGTGGCGCCACGAGCAGGGAGATGTCGCTCTCCTTCACGTCGAACGCATGCATCGCGTTGATATTGTTCCACCAGATGTTGCCGTGCGTCAGCATCGCACCCTTGGGCCGCCCGGTCGTTCCGCTGGTGTACATGATGACAGCCGTGTCGTCCTCGGCCACCCCCGTGCCGGAGCCGATTGGCGCGTGCGCCTCGATCAGCGCCTGGATCGCCGGCCAGCTCTCGGCCGGTTGGTCGGCGGAAAGAAAGCGGCGGCACGGCAACTCCGCCCGGATTTGGTCGATCACCAGCCGGTGTGGTGCGTCGACGATCAGGGTGTGCACGCCGGCATCGTCGATGATGTATCTGAGTTCCGGTCCGGTGAGGCGGAAGTTCAATGGGACAAAGATGGCGCCCAGGCGGGCCGCGGCGAACAGGGTCTCAAGGAACGCGGGCTGGTTAAAGCCCAGAAAGCCGACGCGGTCGCCCTGGCAGGCGCCGTTGGCGCGCAAGGCGCCGGCGAGCCGGTCGATGCGGTGCTGAAGCTGGCCATAGGTCCAGGTCGTGCCCTCGAACGTCAGGGCGGCGCGGTGCGGGGTGCGCAGCGCCCGCTGAAACATCCAGTTGCCGAGCCCGATGTCGGGAGTCATGACCGTTTCCCCGTTCGATCCAAGCCCATTGAGATTCTCAAGATTCCTGAGCTTGTGGGCGCAAGTTTTGGCCATCGTGAGCCGATGAGGCAACAAATTTGACGCGCGGCCGCTGCAATGGGCGGTTGTGGCCGTTCCGGCCTTGTCGGTGAGGTCGCGGAGGCGCACTTTCGGCGGGAGTTGGGCGCTGCGGCCCCGATCCACCACAGTGAGGTAGACAATGCGTATGATGATCAAGTTCTCGTTTCCCGTCGATGCCGGCAACGCCGCCATTCGTACCGGCAAGGTCGAGAAAGTCTTCCAACAACTGATAGAGGATCTAAAGCCCGAGGCGGCCTATTTCCACGCCGTGGATGGCGACCGGGGTGGGTTCTTCGTCGTCAACATGCAGGAATCATCCCAGATCGCAGAAATCGCCGAGCGGCTCTTCTTTGGTGTGAGCGCCAAGATCGAACTGGTGCCGGTCATGACCGCCGATGACCTCCGCAAGGGTTT
The DNA here is from genome assembly GCA_035634495.1 of Allostellaceae bacterium. Lineage (GTDB taxonomy): Bacteria > Pseudomonadota > Alphaproteobacteria > ATCC43930 > CGMCC-115725 > AP-15. The sequence goes on along the minus strand of DASQCY010000577.1, from coordinate 3,116 downwards.
GTCGGGCGTCCAAGCCACCATCCAGCGCTACGGCTGAGCTCCAGGTCAGGTTCATCCCCGAGCCGTTGTAGCCGGTCGAAGAGCGCCGCCGCACTCGATTCGGCGGGCCAGCGCCGGAATTTTTCTCCAGCTCGCCGAGTTCGAGCATACCGTTGTCGGCGCGGCCACAAAATAACGCCCGTCGGCGAGCGTAACCGTGATCCTGCTGGTCAGCCCGGGATGATCGATCTCAGGCATCGGCACCAACCAACCGATAGTGGTCACCGCTTTTTAAGCAACGCTTGAACGCGCTTCGGCGAGAACCCGTTAATGAAGCTTGATCGGCTCAAAAAGAATGTGGGATGGTGGATGGAAATCGCGCACCCAGCCTGCCACTTGGACGATCGGTTTTTATCGGTAGAAGTTTCGACAAGTCATAGAAACACAGGAACTTATTTCACTCAGGTAGCCGAATGCTCCATACGACGCAAACGTACCTCGTGGTTCTCGCTACCCAAGTGGCCTCGTCCGTCTGATCCCAACGGATTTCACCGGCACCCATCCGATCAGCTAACTGTCCGACTACACTTCGAGCTTCTTCAGCCGTTCTGTAAAGTCTCTCAGCCCGTCTTATAGCTCCGAACACCGCGTCACTGTCTACGCGATACACAACCCACAACCAGACCAGGTCTTTCATTAGGGCGAACCGAACAAGAGCGTCGGAGGATCTCCGACCCGGAGGAACTGGATCGATCCCCGATAGAGCCCGGGCGAACTCTTGTGCTCGGGGCGGGCAAGCCTGCGAGGGGACAATGTCTTAAGCGCCCACGACCTCGAGCTGGACATCGACGTTGCCGCGCGTCGCATGCGAGTAAGGACAGATCTTCTGATGTGCCTCCCTCGCGAGCGCCGCAAGCTCCGCCTGCGCGAGGCTCTTGTCCTCGACCGTTAATTTCGCGGCGAGGCCGAAGCCACCGCCCTCGCGCGGCCCAATCGACACCGCGCAGGTCACTTTCGCCTTGGTCGCGTCCTTTTTCTGCTGTTTTGCGACAAAGTCGAGCGCGCCGCCAAAGCAAGCAGCGTAGCCGGCGGCGAAGAGATGCTCGGGCGTTGCTGTACCGGGCTTGCCCGGCCCGCCCATCGCCTTCGGCACCGAGAGATCCGCATTGACCAAGCCGTCGCTGGTCTCGGTGTGTCCGTTTCGGCCACCGATCGCGGTGGCCGCCGCCGTAAAGAGCGGCTTGATCTGATCCATGTCGCCTCCGATCGCACGCCAATGAGACGGACATCGAGGTGCTCTGCAGAAGACGCAAACGACGTCCGCCGGGGGCCCGCCTTTCGACCAATCTCGGCCCTCTGTCGGGGCGCGTCAACCGCGCGTACGCCTGCCGCGCATGGTCCAGCGCGCATGGTCCAGATAGCTACGAGAACCTCGTGCCGGTCAACCTGATCTGGCCGATGACGGCGTGAGGGACGCCCCGCTATAGTTTACGCCCTCAGGAGGCGTTTGATGGGTCGCGATCTCTTGGCTTGGCCCGGCGCGCCGTTGGCCATCGCATCCGCCGCTCTGTTCGGGGCAAGCACGCCATTCGCCAAGCTCCTGCTGGGCGACGGCATCAGCCCGTGGCTGCTTGCGGGTCTTCTCTATCTCGGTTCAGGCATCGGCCTCAGCATCATTCATCTGGGACGCCGTGCGGTCGGCCTTGCCGCGGCGGAGGCGCCGCTGCGGCGGGCGGATATGCCCTGGTTGGCACTCGTCGTGCTGAGCGGCGGAGCGATAGGACCGGTCCTGCTGCTGATCGGGTTGACGACGACGCCGGCTTCGTCAACGGCACTGCTGCTCAATTTGGAAAGCCTCGCGACGATGGTGATCGCCTGGGTCGTGTTCCGAGAAAATGTCGATCGGCGGCTCCTTGTCGGGGCGGCGGTGATCCTCGCCGGGGCTGTCCTGTTATCATGGCAAGGTGGGCCGGGAGGGTTCGGGCTGGGTGCAATCGCGATCGCGGGAGCCTGTGTCGCCTGGGGCCTCGACAACAACCTGAGCCGCAAATTGAGTGCTGCCGATCCGGTTCAGATTGCGCTGATCAAGGGCCTGGTAGCGGGCGCTGTGAACCTCGCCCTCGCATTGACGGCCGGCGCCTTCCTGCCGACGATCTCGGCACTCGGCGGGGCTATGCTGGTCGGCTTTCTCGGATACGGGGTCAGCTTGGTCTTGTTTGTCCTGGGGCTGCGTCATCTGGGGGCGGCGAGGACGGGCGCATATTTTTCGACGGCCCCCTTTATCGGGGCGATCCTGGCCGTGGCGATGTTCGACGAGCCGATCACCGCCCGCTTGATCGGCGCAGGCTTCCTGATGGCAATCGGTCTTTATCTGCACCTATCGGAAGCGCACGAACACGAACATCAACACGAGGCCATCGACCATGAGCACCGGCACATTCATGATGCCCATCATCGGCATTCGCACGCTCTGAACGATCCGGTAGGCGAACCCCACAGCCATTGGCATCGGCACCTGCCGATGACCCACAAGCACCCTCATTACCCGGATGCGCATCATCGCCACGAGCACGCCCACAGCCATTGATGTTGGATGGCCTTACCGGGTTCGGCCGGTTCGCGGTGTCTGCGATGCCCCTGGACGACCCGAGCCGCGAGAATATCCGGCATTACCTGCGCGTGCACGGCCAGCAGAATGGGGAGGAATCGCGGAGCGTATCCCGCCCGCATCATGCCTGAGCGGAGGAGTGCGCTGCGCCGTTCCGTCCGACAGCCTATTGCCTCAGAAATCCCATGGACAGATCAGTTCAAGACCTGTCGTTTCAAAGTCCGGCAAGTTCCGGGTCGCCAAGCGCCCGCCGTTGATTCGCGCTATGGCCGCGATCATTCCATCGGGTGCGGTCATTGGCCGGCCCTGTCGGAGCGCTGCACTCATGATGTCGCCGTAACCGAGCGCGGCGGCTTCCGTGAGGGGGAAGATTCGGTCGGCAAAACGGTGGCGCCAGGCGGCCAAGCCCTGCTCCAAGCGCGCGGCCCTCTGGTCGGGGCGAATTTTCCCGATGCAGAAGGCGATCTCGGCAATTGTCACCGTCGGCAATGCCAGCTCTGCATCGTTCCGCACGAGCCAGGCGGTCACG
>DASQCY010000576.1:0-3734 GCA_035634495.1 Allostellaceae bacterium | reverse complement strand
ATCGTCATTCAGGGCTATAACGAATATGAGCTGCGAAAGGCCCGCGAAGCGGATATCCGACAACAGGTCATCCAGATCACCAGGCAATTCGGCGAGGAAATCGGCGAGCTGCGAGAGGGAGCTCGCCAATTGCTGCTTGCGCTCACTCAGCTCCCTGCGGTCAGGTTGCGGGATACGGATTCTTGCAGTGAGCACTTCACCGCGTTGAAGTCCCAGTACGCCAATTACACTGTACTCGCAGCGGCCGACACGAGCGGCAGGATTTTCTGCTCGAGTGCGCCTATTACCAACTGGTCAGTGGCGGACAAACCGTTCTTCAGACGTGCCATGGCACAAGACGGCCTCGCGGTCGGCAACTACTGGGCCGATCCGACGACCGGCCAGCGAATGATCCATTTTGCGGTCAAATTCGGCGACGACGATGGCCGCACCGCGGGGGTCGTGTTTGCTGGGCTGGACCTGGGGTGGCTTTCCGAGCACCTCAAGGAAAGGGGATTGTCGCCGACATCCTCGATCCTGATTGCCGATCGCGAGGGCAACATCATCGCTCGGCTGCCAAATCCCGAGGTGCTCGTCGGAAAGAACATGAGAAAAAGTCATGAGGCGATCATGGACGGCGCCACCGCGGGATGGGAAGAGGCCGTCGGTGTGGATGGCACTACGCGAATCTTCGGATACGTGCCGCCCGCACTGCCGCCGCGGGATTTCTTCCTCAGCGCCGGACAATCGAAAGTCGAGGCGTTTGCCGCCATCGATAACGCAACCAAGCGCGGAGTAGCACTTATCATCGCGGGTCTGCTCGCAGCGACTTTGGCGGCAATTTTGGGAGCCCGCAGGTTCCTTCGTGAACCGATCAAGGGGTTGCTTAGCGTCGCTACAGAATGGCGTAACGGCAACGACGATGCCCGCGTGCGGGTGCAGGATCCAGCCTCTGAGATCGGCCATCTCGGGGCCGCCTTTAATGCCATGGCCGACGCCCTCGCGGCCCGGCACGCGGCACAAAAGCGCGCCGAGGAGCAGCTGCGGCAGTTGAACGCCACGCTCGAATCGCGTGTTGAGCAGCGGACGATCGAGTTGGCCAATGCCAATAAAGCGAAGTCGATGTTCCTCGCCAACATGAGCCATGAGCTGCGTACGCCGCTGAACGCCATCATTGGTTTTAGCGAGATGATGCAGCACCAGATCCTTGGGCCCATCGGCGCTCCCGCTTACAAGGAGTACGCGGAGCACATCCACGAGAGCGGCATGCATCTGCTTTCCCTGGTCGAGGATATACTCGATCTTTCGAAGGTGGAAGCGGGAAAGCTCGAGATCGAGCGGATGCCGGCCAAGCTGGGCACCCTGCTCGCTAAGAGCCTCGTGATGCTGCGGCCGACCGCCGAAGCGGCCAAAGTTGCGATCGTCGTCGACGGAGATCCATCGGCTTGGCCCGTATTGGGGTGTGATGCCCTCAAGCTCAAACAGGTGTTTGTCAATCTTCTCGGCAATGCGATCAAGTTCACCCCCGCCGGCGGTCAGGTTACCGTATCCGAAGAGATCGACGACGTCTCTTTGCGCATTCGGATTAGCGACACCGGCGTCGGCATGCGGGCCGAGGAAATCCCGCTGGTAGTGCAGCCTTTTTATCGCACGTCCTCGGCCTATGACGCCAAGCATCAAGGTGCCGGGCTGGGATTGCCGTTTGCGAAGGCAGTAGTCGAGCTTCATGGCGGCAGTCTCGCCATAGAGAGCCGCCTTGCATCGGGAACGACGGTCACTATCACCTTGCCGCTTGCCCCTGGCGGGGTCGACGCAGCCGGCGCTGCGGCATGAGTGTACGCTGCTCAGCTCACCGCAGGTCGATCGCTTCGGTCTGAGAACGCGCTGTGTTCGGCATGACGGCCTGATTGATTATCCAGCCGACGACGGCGATTGCCGCCGAGATCCGTAAATTTGCTGTAAAGCCGCCATGCGAGATGGCTTGCCCGCCGACAACGGATCCGAGCGAGATGCCGAGAAAGAGAGCACTGTTGTTCCAGGCGAGAACAGTGGCGCGACGAGCCGGGAAGTCGTCTGCAAGGCCGGCTTGCTGAGCCGGGAAGAACAATTGGGCCGCCATGGAAGCCGCCGCAAAGGCGAAAGCGACGAGCATTCCGGCATCGACCGCAAACTGAACCACGAGCAGGCTCGCGCAGAGACCGGCGAGGCCTACGCCGCTCGTCAGCTTCGCTCCGAGCCGGTCGACCATGCGACCGCCGGTCAGGATGCCGCCGATTGCCCCGCATCCGTAGAACAGGATGATCACGGCGATTTCTTCAGTCGAGAAGCCGCAGGCGGTCAGCCCCGCTCCGAGGTAGATATAGACGCCATAAAGAGCCGTGCTCCACGCAACCATCGGCGCCAGCCGGAAGCCGAGGACGGCCATCGCCCAGGTATGCTGCTGTGCCGCAATGTTGCCGCTCCGGTAATCCTCCGGCCAGACCCGCCAGTTCGCCCACACGAGTAGCAAGCTGAAGCCCGCGAGAACCGTGAAGATACTCGGCCACCCAAACGACGCGCCCGCCAGCCCGCCGATCGGTGCGCCGAGCGACAGGGATAACAGCAGCCCGGATACGACCAACGCCAGCCAAGTGGCGCGGCGATCCGGCGGAGCCAAGCCGCTTACGAGGGCGTAAAGCGATGGCGATACCCCCGCTGCCGCGGCACCTGCACATAGCCGCGCCGAAAGCAGCCAAGCGAAATTCGCGGCCGAGGCGGTCAGCAAATTGGCTGAAGCGAAACCAAACAGGCAGAAGGTCAGCATTCCTCGCCGTCCCACCCGATCTGCAAGATGGCCGAGGAGCGGCGCACTGATCATATAGGTCAGTGCGAACGCGGCTACGCCTAGTCCGGCCAGTGCCGGAGAGGTCTGGTAATCGGCAGCGATCATCGGCAGCAGCGGCGAGACAACAAACAGGTCGGTCCCGATTACGAACATCGTAAGCCAGCCGATTGCCAATCTCACAACCGGATCGTTCGCAGTCACCCTCATTGGTTCAGAGCTCCCCTCTCGCCGTCCGGATTTGGCGCCGCACTACGATGATCCTACGAATTTTTGATAAATAAGCGGTTAATTCCGCTGGGTGATCGCCACCAGTCATCGGTGTGATCCTTTGCGGCGCCATCCGCAGCCTGTAACGTTAATTTTACGGACTGGTCATAATCTCCGCCGCCAGTGTAGATCAAGTTTGGCTTCACCTGCGCCGCCAACGGCGATCACTCGACGAGGCGAGGAGGTTACAGTGAAATCTCAGCGCAGCCCGGCAGACCGGAGATCGGATTACACAAAGCCGCAGCTCTGTACGATCGAAGGTTTCCCCACCGCGATGACCGCCATGCTCGAGAAGCATCGACCGTCACGGATGGCGTTCTTTGAACGCCTCGCCGCGATGCCGCGTTCGGCGGCGGGCGACCCGTCCTTGCTCGGCCAGATACATCTGATCTACCAATCGGCCATGCATGCGACCCGCGCGGCAGTGTATTATCTGCCCCATCTCGACAGCCCGGCGCTGCGCAAACGCAAGCTAAAGATTTTCGTCGACGATGACGGCCTGCCGGGTGGCGATACGCACCACTACCAACTGACGCGAGCCTTTCGCAACATTGGGGCAAAGTGCGTGCTGGAGGACGAAGAGTTCGGTGATCCCGAGGAGCTGTGCCGCTACCTCGACGGAGAAACGGCTCATTTTGTCGGTCTTGCGCGGCGGCTCTACTCT
>DASQCY010000575.1:0-2886 GCA_035634495.1 Allostellaceae bacterium | reverse complement strand
TACGCTCCCCTACCGACGCTTCGCAGTCATCCTCGCGGAGGACTGCGCACGGATCGGGGGCGACGTGGGTTGCTACTCCTTCATCGCAGTGGACTCTCACCACATACTCCTTGCCGGTCTCCCGGCGCACTCACTCACGTTACCGCCCGCCGGATCGCTCAGCCGCCCACGGCGACCTTTGTCACGAGGCTCCGGCCCTTCCGGTTACCCGGCCGAGCCGGTCGTCAGCTACCAGATCAATCGACAATTCTCTGGGTGGCTCCTTCCTCCACAGGTGATTCGCGCCTTCAGGGCGCACTGCCAAGAGGCGACCTTCACCGCCCCTCCCTAAAACAGCCGCGATCTTGACGCCCCGGCATTCGCCGACGGGTCAACAACATCAGCTCTAGGATGCACTATGCTTCCCGGGGCCCAGTCGGGGTGCGCTCGGTGGACTCTTCTCGAGGCTTCGGTAGAATAAGCTCGAGAAGGTCTGCTGGAACAGGGTCGGTCGGGCCGGAGCCGGCAGGGAGGAGCCCATGAAGATCGGAAAGAGGCCATCGGTAGTCACGGCCGCCGCCGCGTTGTTGGCCGGGGTGTCGGTTTCGGCCTCCGCGCAGCAGCAGAGCGATGCTGCCGCGATCAAAATCGGGGAAATGGACATCGGCGGCGTCATCTCCAGTCCGCAGGGCCGCGAGGCGGGTGTCTGGGTCATCGCCGAGACCACCGAACTGCCGACGCAATTCAGGCGCATCGTCGTCACCGACGATCAGGGCCGCTACCTGGTGCCGGAGCTGCCGCAAGCCGACTACAGCGTATGGGTGCGCGGCTACGGTCTTGTCGACTCGCCGAAGATGCGCGCGAAGCCGGGCCAGCGGCTCGATCTTGCCGCGGCACCCGCGCCGAGTGCCGCGGATGCGGCGCATTACTACCCGGCGATCTATTGGTATTCGCTGATGACGATCCCGGACAAGAACCAGTTCGGCGGTGAGAACGGCATCCCCGCGAACGTCACGCAGCAGGATTGGCTGACGATCGTCAAGAACCGATCCTGCGTCGGTTGTCACCAGCTCGGCCAGGAATCGACGCGTACCATCCCCGCCGCGTTTGCGGACCAGAAGACCAGCCTCGATGCCTGGATGCGGCGCGTCCAGTCGGGCCAGTCGGCGCCGTTTATGGTCAACCCGCTCGCCGGGCAACTGGGCGGCGCACCGTTCAAATATTTCGCCGATTGGACCGACCGAATCGCCAAAGGCGAACTGCCGCACGCGCAGCCGCCGCGACCGCAAGGGGTGGAGCGCAACCTCGTCATCACCGGATGGGATTGGGGGTGGCCCGACAAGTATCTGCACGATTTGATCTCGACCGACAAGCGCAATCCGACCGTCAACGCCGGCGGCAAGGAGTATGGGTCGCCGGAGTATGCCGGCGACGATCTGCCGATCCTCGACCCGGCTACCCACACCGTCACGGTCTTTCATGCGCCGGTGCGCGACCCCGCGATGCCATTGTCGCTCGGCGCCGGGCACGCCGCGACCGAAAAGCCGGCGATGCCGTCCGCTTATTGGGGCGACCGGCAGATCTGGGACACGCGGGTCAACAATCACAACATGATGATCGACCGAAAGGGCCGGGTGTGGCTGACCGCCGCGGTGCGCGGTCGCGATAATCCCGCCTTCTGCAAGGAAGGCTCCGACCACCCCTCGGCGAAGCTGTTTCCGCTGAAGGAAAGCAGCCGCCAGCTAGCGATGCTCGACCCCAAGACGATGAAGTACACCTTTATCGACACCTGCTTTCAGACCCACCACCTTCAATTCGGCTTCGACGACAACGACACGTTGTGGACGAGCGGCGGCGGGCCGGTCGTCGGCTGGCTCGACACCAAGCTGTTCGACGAAACCGGAGACGCGGCGAAGGCGCAAGGCTGGACGGCGCTGGTTGTCGACACCAACGGCAATGGCAAGCGCGACGCCTATGTCGAGCCGAACCAGCAGGTCGATCCGCAGAAGGACAAGCGGCTCGAAGGCGGCTTCTACGCGATCATGCCGAGCCCGGTCGACCGCTCCGTGTGGGGCACGACATTCGCCATGAAAGGCACGATCGTGCGGCTCGATCCCGGCGCAAACCCGCCCGCGACCGCGCTCGCCGAGGTCTACAACGTGCCATTGCCCGGCTTTGCGCCGCGTGGCGCCGACATCGATTCGAAGGGCGTGGTGTGGGTGTCGCTCGGCAGCGGCCATCTCGGCAGCTTCGACCGGAAGAAGTGCAAGGGCCCGCTGAACGGCCCCAATGCCACCGGCGACCAGTGCCCGGAGGGGTGGAGCTTCTACCAGTATCCGGGGCCGGGCTTTGCCGGCATCGGCGACAACAGCGCCGAGGCCTCCTATTACACCTGGGTCGACCAGCACAACACATTGGGGCTCGGCAACGACGTGCCGATCTCGACCGGCAACGAGAACGACGCGCTGCTGGCGCTGGTCGACGGAAAATGGGTGGTACTGCGCGTGCCCTACCCACTGAGCTTTTATGCCAAGGGGCTCGACGGCCGCATCGACGACCCCAACGGGGGATGGAAGGGGCGCGGGGTGTGGACCACCAGCGGCGACCGGGCGCCGTGGCTCAAGGAAAGCGGCAAGGGCACGGTGCCGATCGCCTTCCATTTCCAGTTCCGCCCCAACCCGCTCGCCGATTGACGGCGCCAGCCCAGGCCCACCACGAAGAACCGGAAGCGCCGCAAGAAGCGCTCCTAGTTCTGGACCGACGCGCTCGATCGCATCATCGCCGCCCGCGAGCCGCTAAAGCTGCCGGTCGTGTTGAGCGCCGAGCTAAAGGCGCGCCGCCAGCAGGGTTACGAGCGCGGATGATGCTCGCTAAGAACCGAAAGTTTGCAGACTCCCCGCTGGAGGG
>DASQCY010000574.1:0-1747 GCA_035634495.1 Allostellaceae bacterium | reverse complement strand
GCGAGCACATCTACGTCGACGATCGCACGATCGACAGCCACATCAAGAGGCTCCGCAAGAAGTTCAAGGCGGTCGATGCGGATTTCGCCCAGATCGAAACCCTCTATGGCGTCGGCTATCGATATCGCGACCGCTGAACCGGGCTCGCCACCGTCGCCTGCGCTCGACCGTACTACCTATCTGCGGCGGGGGAACAGCGGCAGGCGCTGGCCAATTTCACCGCTCACCCGCCGGATCCTCGCCGTTAACATATTGGCGCTGGCGCTTCTCGCGGGCGGGTTTCTCTATCTGGGCAAATACCAGGCGAGCCTCGTGGGCCAGCAAATAGAGTCGTTGAAAACACAGGGAGAGGTCTTTGCCGCCGCGCTTGGCGAAGGGGCCGTCCTCGATTCGGTCGATGAAGGAGAAATCCTGCTTCCTGATCTCGCCCGGCAGATGATGCGCCGACTGGTCGAGCCGACGCGAACCCGGGCACGGCTCTTCGATATGAAGGGCGAAATCATCGCCGACAGTCGGGTCCTGCGCGGGCCGGGCGACAGCGTTCAAGTGCTCGAATTGCCGGCACCGAAAACCGCCGGCCCGATCGCGCGCTTTGCGGATCGCATTTACGATTGGGTCGTAGACGAGCTGCCTCGCCGGACCCGCTATCCGGTGTATCGCGAGAATGCCTCACAGCGCGCCGACGATTACCCCGAGGTGATACGGGCGCTGCGCGGCGAGACCGCCTCCGCGATCCGCGGTGACCCGGCGAGCGCCGGCCTCGTACTAAGCGTGGCCATCCCGGTTCAACGCTACAAGCAGGTGCTGGGCGCGGTCATGCTGTCGACCGGCAGCGGCGAGATCGAGGAGGAGGTACGCACTGTGCGGCTCGAGCTGCTGCGGATCTTCAGTGTGGCGCTTTTGGTCACGGTGTTGCTCTCGTTTTACCTCGCCGGCACGATCGTGCGCCCGATCCGCCGCCTTGCTGGAGCCGCGGAGCGTGCGCGCGGCCGTCGCGCCCGAGTAGAGATACCCGATTTCACCCGGCGCGGCGATGAGATCGGCGATCTCTCCGGCTCGCTGCGCGAGATGACCGACGCGCTGTGGCAGCGGATGAGCGCGATCGAGAGCTTCGCCGCCGATGTCGCCCATGAGATCAAGAACCCGTTGAGCTCACTGCGCAGCGCCGTGGAGACCGCCGTCCGGATCGAAGATCCTGCAAACCAGCGTCGATTGATGGCGATCATTCTCGACGATGTCGAGCGCCTCGATCGTCTGATCACGGATATCTCCGACGCTTCCCGCCTCGACGCCGAGCTCGGGCGTCTCGAGGTGGCGCCGATCGATATCGCGGCGATGCTGGAGGCACTGGCCGACCTTCACGAGTCGACCAGGACAGAGGGCGCGCCGCACCTCGTGCTCGAGCTGACCGACCGCAACCGCCCGCTCATCGTGACCGGGATCGAGACCCGGTTGTCACAGGTCTTTCGCAACCTGATTGCCAACGCCGTGTCGTTCAGCCCGCCGCTCGGCGAGATCCGCCTTACCGCGCGCCACGATGGCAGGGCGGTTCTCATCGCGGTCGAGGATCAGGGGCCCGGGATCCCTGATGACAAGCTTACGGCAATCTTCGACCGCTTTTACACCGAACGTCCGCTGGGCGAGAAGTTTGGCACCCATTCCGGTCTCGGGCTTTCGATCTCGAAGCAGATCGTCGAAGCCCATCGCGGCATGATCTGGGCGGAAAACCGCAAAGACGAAAACCGCG
>DASQCY010000573.1:0-3974 GCA_035634495.1 Allostellaceae bacterium | reverse complement strand
TCCGGACGCAGACCGCGTCATAGAGCGAGTAGTAGAGCGGACCGATCGCCATGTCCGGAACGCCCATGTAATAAACCCCGTGGGAGCGCTCCCAGCCGATGAAATCAGCGAGGTCGGTAATCGAGCGAGCCCGGATCGCCTTGTGGCCGGTATTACGCGCCTTGCGGCCGATGACCGTGTCCTGAAGATCGATCAGGCCAAGATACTGCAGCTGATCGGCGAGCATCGGACGAACTTCTTCGTCTTCGGCGAGACCCAGAAACAAGCCATAAGACCGCCGCGAATCGCCGCTTACCGTGGCGATCATATGCTGGTGCAGCCGCTCCTCGACCGTCCCCTTCTCGCGGATCGGCTCCTGGTCCTCGTTCCACACGACAGGCCCGCAACTCGGTGGCGGCACCACGATGCCTTTCATCGCCGAGCAGCTGGTTCCAGATGTCGAGCCCGGCGGGGATGTACCAGATGCTCTGCAACAGCGGCAGCAACCGATATTTCTCAGGCAGATAGGGCATCAGATAAGCTGACGCCCGCAGGCCAAGGATCGTGTGATCGTTGTTGATCAGGGTGATCTGTCCGTCGCGCACGTTGATGTGGCTGGGCACCTGAACGAACGGCGCTTCAGCGGCCGTTACAACGCTGAGCGCTTCACCAACCGAGCGCCCGTCACGCGCCACCATCTGGTAGAATAGATCGGTGGTACGGGGCTAAACAACCGCTAGGACAGGACGGCCATGAGGTAGACGCAGTCGTTTTCGGCACGCGGAATTACGGAATTTCGAATTCGGGCTCCGGGATGAAGAGCTCCTGCGGTTGCGCCACGCCGCGCAATGCGTAGCGTCCGATCGAAACCAGGCGACGGCGCATCGCCGAGTCGAGCGCGTCGGCGAAGCTCGCAGAGAGCAGCACGTCCTGCTCGACCGACCGGCTCAACCCCAGAATGCGGCTGACCTCGTTGACCGCCGGGCCGATTATCGTGAAATCCAAGCGGTCTTTGCTGCCGATGTTGCCGTAGAAAACATCGCCCACATGAAGTGCCAGATAGACCTGGGTGGTCGGCAAACCAGCCGCGGCGCGCTTACCGTTCACCTCGACGACGCCGTTGCGCACTCGTACCGCCGCAGCGAGTGCTCCGAGACAGGCTTCTTCGCGATTCTCGGCAGGGAAAATAGCGAGGGTGCCATCGCCCACCAGCTTGAGAACATCGCCGCCATGACCGTGCACGGCGGATACCACCACCTCGGCGTAGTCGTTGAGGAGCGGGATAATCTGCTCCGGCGGCGAATTGTCGGAAATCTGGGTGTAGCCGTGGAGATCGCTGTACCACAGCACCGCACCGATCTTCTCGGCGACGCCGCGCATGATCCGGCCGCTCATAACCCGCCGCCCGGCGTCGCGGCCGAGATAGGTCTCGGCGAGGGTCCCGGCAATCCGGGCGAGCGCGGCTGACTTGACCGCCAGTTTAAGGAACGGCGCAAGCCGCTTCAGCGCGGTGGCCGCACCCTCAGCGAAGCCACCGGGCGCATCGCTGGACCAGGCTGAGTAGACGCAATCCATCTCGCCGATGACGCCCTCGGCAGCAAAGCGGTGAACGAGCACGAGATAGTCGGTAGCGCCCTCGTCACGGGCTTGTGCAATTGAGGGAAAATCGGCTGGATCACCGGCCGCCAAGCGGCGCCGCATTTCGTTTCCGCCCGATTGCAGCAGGTGAAAAAACGGGCTCCGCCGCCAGAGTTCGGCTGCTTCGCCTTCGTTGGTCCGCCCATAATCGAGTACCTCGACCGCGTCTGGGGCATCGGCGCGCCAGCGAAAAGCGCGGCCTTCGTAAATCGGATGCAAAGTGTCGAGAATGACAATGGCACGGGCCAGAGGAACGCCGGCCTCGGCGATACGCCGGCAGAAACCGGCCATCAGCTCACTCTCCGTGCGGCCGATCAAGCCCGACTGCGTCACCCATTCGGCGAGTTCGTTGAAAGCCTCGTTCATACCTCAAATTCCTCGGTGATCGCCGGAATCGGATCACTCCAAGCCGGCGAGATACCCGATGTTAAAGCTTTTCGAACACCGCGCAGGTAATCCGATATTCGGCGGCGAGCCAGTAGAGACGCGCCATCGAGCGCTGCCACTTCTCGAAGGACACGAAAGGGATAGGCAAGCGCCAGAGATGACGCAGCAGGAGCCACGGCCGCTTGCGCACTGCGTTGCGATACGAAACCCCGGTACCAAGGATCGTGCTATCCAGCAAGCGAGTGCCGCACAGCAGCTCGGCGAGTTGCGCCGGGTTCGGTCGGTACATCGTGTCGATCGGATCACTATGGTAAGGATAGCTGAAGGGTACCGTAACGAAGAGGAGCCCGCCTGCCGCTACTAGGTCAAGGCAGTGACGGGCCAGCCGATCGGGCTCGATCACGTGCTCAAGGAGGTTGCAGCAGAGCAACGCCCGTGGCCGAAGCGCACGCAAGCGCCGGAGGTCGGCGGGATCGGTCAGATCGGCTTGCACATCGACCCCTGGCAGCTCGCGCATATCGACGTGGACAACCTCGACGTTGCGGGCGCGCAATGGGATGAACACCTGATCCTCGATCCAGGGTTGGATACCCTCGCGCACTTCGACCGAACTGCTCCCTAGGTTGAGCAGTGGCGAGAGGCGCTCGGGCGGGAATGCCTCGAGCGCGCAACGGAGCCAACGGGCCTCGGCTTTGAACATCGCGGTCTCGCGCGCTCTCAGAAACGCGCCACGATGCCTCAATCTCGCGTCGCCACGAAAGCGCGACGTTCACCCCTTACGACAGACGCCGACCCCAAGTAAACATCGAAGTAAGGGCATAATTGAGCAGCGCACCGACTACGGCTCCGCATGCCCCCGCGAAGAACCACATCTGGGTCATGACATAAAGGTCGCGGGCGACCAGGACGTTGACAACCGCGCCGAAACCACAGATCACCATGAACGATGCGAGGCCGCGCAGCGCGGCCCAGCCGACGAGCCGGTAGTCGCGATAGGTCAAGATGTTGTTTAAAAAGTAGTTCCAAACCATCGCGGTTGCCGTCGCAGTCGACTGAGCACCAACGAAGCTGGCGCCGGCAGCAACCAGCAGAATGCGCAGCACCACGAGATGCACGACCATCCCGCTGGCCCCGACTGTACCAAACAGTAGGAATTTCGAAGGGAGATAGCCGCTGCTGACCTTCTCGACGAGCAAAGCCAGGAATTCGAGCACGATGAACCAATCGAGTTTGCTACTCCCCGAATTTCGCTCGCGAAACCGATACGGCAGCTCGGTCACCGATAACGGTTCCGGCACTGAAGCCAAAAGATCGATAAGAATCTTCGTCCCTACTCCGGACAGGCGAGGCGCGGCCTTATCCGCGACCTCGCTCCGCGTCATGAAGAAACCGCTGACCGGGTCCGTGACATCAGATTTCAGCAGCACCCGGGCGAGCCATACTCCGGCGCGGCTCAACACGCGGCGCCTTATGGATAGACCGTCCGCGGCGCCGGATGCCAAATATCGGCTCGCCACAACGAGATCGATCGGCTCCCGTTTCAGGATGTCGAGCATGCGCGGCAACAACGTTTCGTCGTGCTGAAGATCGCCGTCGATGACCGCGATGTAGCGTGCTGAAGTCGACAGGATGCCCTCGATGCAGGCAGAGCTGAGACCGCGCCGGCCGAATCGGCGGATGCAACGGATGCGTCGATCGGTCCGCCCGAGGTCCCGCAGGTGTTCGGCCGTGTCGTCGGCAGAGTCGTCGTCGACGAACACAGCTTCCCAGTCGACCCCCACGAGCAGCCTATCGAGCCGGTCGATCAGAGGACCGACATTGTCGCGCTCGTTGAGCGTCGGAACGACAACGGTGAGCTCCGGCGCTGCCTTCGACGGCATTCCAGGGGACGTGGCCGATAAAGCGAGTTCTCGGTCCCGACGAAGGATAGCCGGTGAGCTCGCCGGCAAGCTCATTCGGCACCCGCCAAT
>DASQCY010000572.1:0-3308 GCA_035634495.1 Allostellaceae bacterium | reverse complement strand
CGATCCGGGCAACGTCCCGCCCATAGCAGAAGCAGCCTAAGCGCCGCGCATTATGAAGATTTGCTGCGAGCCGTAAGAGAACCAGATCCGTCGCGGTCTGAGGAAGTCGATCCCCAGCACGAGGTCGGCATCGCTCAGCCTAACGTCGGTCACGATGATCTCGGGATTGCGGATCGTCTCGGTCCCGATCTCCAATTGCGCAAATCGGTGGACGTGTGCAGCTAGCTGCTCTGCCGCTGCGCCGCGCACGGTGGCCACGCGGTCGCGCGCCAAAACTGCTGCACTGACGCCCAAAGCGAGCGCTGCGCGGGTCGAGAGCACGGTGAATTGCGAGCCGGTATCAACGAACGCGTCGGTTCTGCGGCCATCGAGCTGGACCGGGAAGAACAGGTGGCCGCCCATCGACCGACCCGCGTTGATCCTGGCGTAGGGCTGGGTCCAGGCCGGCGTCGCGCTCGGACAGGTTTGCTTTTCGTAAAGGACCATGCGGTGACCCGGCAGGTCGAGATCGACGTCAAAGCTGCTCAGAGAATCGGCACCCAGCAATCCGTCGAGTGGCCCCGAGAACACGCTCGCCATATTGACCGGACCAACGCGAGCCCGGCGCCAAGGTATCGCTACTCCGCCGACGGTAAAGCTGTGCAGCTCCACCTCGCTGGTCGGCAGGGTGCCTGCAATCCCGCGCAGCTGCCTCTGAAATTCGATACGAGGGCGTTGTGCCCCGATCCGCTGGTTTACGGGGGGCGTCAAGATCGTCCCTTCGGCGCCGGTATCGAGAACCAAGGTCACCGGCACCCCGTTGGCAGACAGAGTGACGATCGGCGCATTGTGCAGGGTTGCGACCGTCGTTTCGCCCAACCGAACCGCCGCGCAGCCGCCGGTCGCGGCGACCGGGTGTTCGGCGGCATATCCGGCGGCCGACACCAGCGCCGTCGTGACAATCGCGCCGCTAAGCCATCGATTCATGGGAGAAAGAGGTGACATTTGGCGCCGCGCTGTGCAAGGAGAGCAACATCACCGTAAGCGCGTTGTCGAGCACCGCGACCATCCGGGCTTGCCTTCGGAGCCCTTCCACCGTAAGTAACTTCGCGATACCTCACGCAGGGCCGCGGCCGCTGCCGTCTCGCAACAGCCGCTCCGGTGTTGGTGTCTCCGAGACTGCCGGAGCACCGATTTTCCCTGCGGCGGCTCAACCGGAGAAAGGACTGACAATGCCAATTCCCACGGCTAGCATGCGCCAGCTGCTCGAAGCCGGCGTCCATTTCGGCCACCACACTAGGCGATGGAACCCCAAGATGGCGCCGTACATTTTTGGCGTCCGCAACGGGATTCACATCATCGACCTCGAGCAGACCGAGCCGATGCTGCATCAGGGGCTGCAGGCGATTCGCGACGTCGTCGCCGCCGGCGGCCGCGTGCTGCTGGTTGGCACCAAACGCCAGGCGCAGGAGCCGGTCGCTGATGCCGCCAAGCGCTGCGGGCAATACCACGTCAACCACCGCTGGCTCGGCGGCATGCTGACCAATTTCAAGACCATCTCCCAGTCGATCCGGCGGCTGCGCGAGGTCGAGGAACGGATCGCCCAGGAGCAGAGCGGGCTGACCAAGCGCGAGCTGCTGGAGCTGACGCGGCGCCGCGACAAATACGAACGCGCTCTCGGCGGGATCAAGGAGATGGGGGGGCTGCCCGACATACTCTTCGTCATCGACACCAACAAGGAAGCGATCGCGGTAAGCGAGGCAAATACCCTTCGCATCCCGGTAGTGGCGATCCTCGATTCGAACTCGTCACCCGACGGCATCGCGTACCCGATCCCGGGAAACGACGACGCGATGCGGGCGATTCAGCTCTATTGCGATCTCGTATCGAGCGCGGTGCTCGATGGATTGCAGGCCGAGCTCGCTGCGTCGGGGGTCGATGTCGGCGCCCGGGCAGAGATCCCCAGTGTCACCCTTCCCGAGGATCTCCCAGAGGAGGCTCCCGGCAAGGTTGAAGTCGAAGGCGTACTCGAGAGCGTACTGCCGGGCGAGGCGGAAAGCGCGGCGGTCGACGGAGCTTAGACGGGAGTTCAACGCAAAATGGCGGATGTGACCGCGGCGCTGGTCAAAGAGCTGCGCGAGAAGACCGGCGCAGGTATGATGGATTGCAAGAGGGCGCTCGGCGATACCGACGGCGATATCGAGGCCGCCGTGGACTGGTTGAGGAAGAAGGGTTTGGCAGCGGCCGCCAGCAAGGCTGGGCGGGTTGCCGCCGAAGGCCTCATCGGTGTTGCGACTCGCGGTTTCGTCGGCGCCGTCGTCGAGGTCAACTCTGAGACCGACTTCGTGGCCCGCAACAAGGAATTCCAGAACTTCGTTCGGGTCGTCAGCCAACTTGCGCTCGACGGCGACGGCGAGATCCCATCACTCAAGGAGGCTGCTTATCCGGGTACCGGACGCACGGTCGAGGCCGAGCTGACTGATCTGATCTCGACGATCGGCGAAAACCTGGTAATGCGGCGATCGAACCGGCTGTCGGCCGGGGAGGGGGGTGTCTTTTCCTATGTTCACAACGCGCTCGGACCGGGAATCGGCAAGATCGGCGTCATCGTCTCCCTGACCTCGACGATCTCTGCCGACGAGCTGGCGGGGCTCGGCAAGCAACTGTCGATGCATATTGCAGCGGCCAGTCCGCTCTATCTCGACATTGCTTCGGTCCCGAAATCGGCGCTGGACCGTGAGCGCGAGGTGTTGCGCGAACAGGCCCGTGCGACCGGGAGACCCGAGGGGATCATCGAAAAGATGGTCGACGGGCGGCTGCGCAAGTTCTACGAGGAGGTCGTCCTACTCGAGCAGATTTTTGTCGTCGACCAGAAGAGCAAAATATCTCTGGTGGTTGAGCAAGCGGCGGAGACCGCCGGCGCGCCGATTCGGGTGACCGGCTTCGCGCGCTTCGCCCTCGGCGAGGGGATCGATCGCCATCGCCCCGATTTCGCCGCCGAGGTGGCGGCTCAACTCAAGAACTGACGACGGGCCGAGCCGGCCCGGGCGAAGGCAGCCCAGGGGCTTGAGCGGAATCTTAAGCCTCGGGAGATATCACGAGAGCCGACTGCCGGCGGTTTCGCGCCCATTGTGCGCCATTGGCTGTCGAAAGGTGCTACGGGACGACCTGTTTGATGTATCCTCGAGCCGATCGCGAGACTGGACCCATCCGGGCGGATCTGCGTAGGCCTCATGTCAGCCGATCTCAAGTATCGCCGCGTTCTTCTAAAGGTCTCCGGCGAGGCGTTGATGGGAACGCGGGAGTACGGTCTTGATCCCGAGATGGTC
>DASQCY010000571.1:0-9820 GCA_035634495.1 Allostellaceae bacterium | reverse complement strand
GGCGGCTTTGCCGCGAGTATCGGCATCCTCGGCATCTTCCCGCTCGGCATCAACATCCTGCTCGTCGCCCTCGAGGTCCTCGTCGCCGCGCTGCAAGCCTATGTTTTCGCGATCCTCACGTGCCTTTACCTAAGCGACGCTATCAATCTGCACTGAGCTGGTTCTTTCATCCACTCCAGAACTCACGGGAAATCAGATGGATCTTTCTTCCGCCAAAATGATCGGAGCCGGCCTCGCCTGCATTGCGCTTGTCGGCGCCGGTATCGGCATCGGCAATGTGTTCTCGGCGCTGATCAATTCGGTCGCCCGCAACCCCGCAGCGCAGGGGCAAGTCCAACCCTTTGCGTTTCTCGGCTTTGCACTGGCCGAAGCGACCGGGCTTTTCGGCCTAGCGATCGCCTTCTTGATCCTTTTCGTTTTCTGAGAACCGGACGACAGGGCGGTCGGAGATGCCGCAGCTCGACGTATCGACCTTTGCGCCGCAGCTCGTTTGGCTCGCGATCACCTTTATCGTGCTCTATCTGCTGATGGCGAAGCTCGGCCTGCCGCGGGTCAGCGCGATTCTGGATGCCCGCCGCAAGCGGCAGGACGACGACCTCGCCCGCGCCGCCGAAATGAAGGCGGAGGCGGAGGCGGCCATCGCTGCCTATCAGAAGACGATGGCGGACGCCCGCGCCGAGGCGCAGGCGACAATCAGGGCGCGCACCGAGCAGTTTGCCGCCGAAGCGGCAGAACGGCAGCGGCAGCTCGCCGAAGCGCTCGGCGAGCAGACAAGGGCAGCCGAGCGGGAGATCGCGGCAGCAAAAGAGCGCGCCTTCGCCGAGATCCGCAATGTCGCCGTCGACGTCGCCCGCTCGGTTACCGAGAAGCTGACCGGCTCAGCCGCCGATGAGGCAAAACTGATCCCGGCGGTCGATCGCGCGATGGCAGAGCGGACAGGCTGACGATGCACCTCTTTGCCGAACCGGAAGTCTGGGTCCTCCTGGCGGTCGTGGTGTTCGTGATCGGTGTCTGGAAGCCGGCGCGCAGGGTAATCCTCGGTGGGCTCGACGCCCGCGCCGCGCGGATCCGAGACGAGCTCGAAGCGGCAAGGAGACTTCGTGAGGAAGCCCAGGAAGCTCTCGCAGCATACCGGAAGCAGCAGCGTGAGGCTGGGGCCGAGGCCGAGGCGATCCTCGCTCACGCCAGGGCCGAAGCCGAGCGCATCGCCGCGCAAGCAGCCCGCAATCTCGAAGAGACATTGGAGCGGCGTCAGCGATTGGCCAAGGAGCGGATCGCGCAGGAGGAGGCGAAAGCGCTTTCCGAGATCCGCGCCGTTACTGTCGACGTCGCGATTGCGGCCGCGCGCCAAGTCATCATTGCCGAGCTCGACGAGCAGCGCGGCGCCGCATTGATCGACGCGGCGATTACTGCGCTGCCGCAGCAGCTGCATTAAATTTCTCTGGCCATAGGTTTTTAGCCGCGCAACGGCCGAAAGAATTCGCGCACCTCATTGGCGAGCGCTTCCGGCTGTTCCAGTGCCGCGAAGTGCCCACCGCGCGACATCACACTCCAGCGCCGGATGTCGGTATAGGTGCGCGCCGCCAGCGAGCGGGGCGGACGCAGAATCTCCCGCGGAAAATCGGCATATCCGGTGGGGACGTCGACAGTGCGACCTTCGGGGATTGGCCACGGCCGATGCATGCGCGCGTAGTATGGCCAGAACGATGAGCCGATCGCGCCGGTGAACCAGTAGAAGCTGATATTGGCGAGCAGCCGATCGCGTGTGAACGCCATTTCGACGTCCCCGCCGCAGTCCGACCAGGCGCGGAACTTCTCGATGATCCAGGCGGCGAGACCCGCTGGCGAGTCGGTGAGCCCGAAGGCGAGCGTCTGCGGCCGCGTTCCCTGGATCCATTGATAGCCCGTTTCTTCACGCAGCCAGTGCGCGAGCTCTTCGGCATAGGCCTTCTCTTCCGTCGTAGCATCGGCTGCAGCCTGCTGGTCGCGCCGTACTGCCAGCAGATTGACGTGGATGCCGATCAGCTTGTCGGGATGAGCGTAGCCGAGGCGCGAGGCCGTGATCGCACCCCAATCGCCGCCCTGCACGGCGAAGCGGGTATAACCCAATACGTCGTGCATCAGCTCGGCCACACAGTCGGCGATCTCCTCGATGCCGAAGCGCGGCTGCCCGGGCTTGAAGGACAGGCCATAGCCGGGGAGCGACGGCGCCACGATGGTGAACGCGTCCGAGGGGTCGCCGCCGAAGCGCGCCGGGTCGCAGAGGCGCGGGATCAGCTCGAGGAACTCGAAGACCGAACCCGGCCACCCGTGCAATAGCAGCAGCGGGCACGGTGCTGGTCCCTTACCGGCCACATGCAGAAAATGGAGATCGATACCGCACAGCGGAACCTTGAATTGCGCAAAGGCGTTGAGCCGCGCCTCCTCGGCCCGCCAATCGAACGCCGTTCGCCAATATTCGACGAGCTGCTGCAGATAGCCGACATCGGTGCCGTAGGCCCAGGGTGTTCCGGGAGCCTGGTCGGGATAACGGGTGCGCGCCAGTCGTTCGCGTAGATCGGCGATGGCCTCGTCGGGAACCGTGAGGGTGAAGGGTCGTGGTTGGGTTGCCATCTCCGCCTCTCTTCGATGCAGAACCTACGCTGCTGCCACCCGCTGCCGCCCCATGACGAGTCGCGCGACACTTACGAGATCGGCCTTGCCCGACCCGAGGACCGGCAGCTTGTCGACCACCATTACCTCGGCTGGCGCCATTAAATCGGACGCGCCCCTCGCCTTTGCATAAGCCTGGAAAGCCGCGCGCGTCGCGTCTTCTTTCTCGGAGACGAGCACCAGCCGTTCGCCTCGGCGCGGATCAGGTTCCGCGACCACTGCGGATGGAGCGTCCGGCCATAGCTCGGACGCCAGGCTCTCGACCGCCGCGAGCGAGATCATCTCTCCTCCGATCTTGGCAAAGCGCTTGGCGCGGCCCTTGATTGTCACAAACCCCTCGCGGTCGATCGTCACGATATCGCCGGTGTCGTGCCAGCCTTCTTCCGGCGGCACCAGGATACCGGGCTGATCCGCTTTGAGGTAGCCGAGCATGACATTGGGGCCGCGCACATAGAGCCGCCCGCCTTCCTCGATCCCCTCGACCGGGTCGAGCTTCGCTTCGATGCCTGGCAATAAGCGCCCGACTGTGCCGAAACGATTGAACATCGGTGTATTGAGGGCGAGCGCGGGCGCTGTTTCCGTGACCCCATAGCCCTCGAGGATGCGCAGGCCGAACTTCTCGGCCCAAAGCCGTCGCGTCGTCTCCTTCACAGGCTCAGCACCCGCGAGCACATAGCGCACCGAGCGAAAATCATAGGGGTGCGCCGCCCGCGCGTAGCCCGATAAAAAGGTGTCGGTACCGAACAGGATCGTCGCGTTGGCGCCGTAGACCAGCTCGGGGACGATGCGGTAGTGCAGCGGCGAGGGGTAAAGAAAGACTGGAACCCCGGACACTAACGGCAGAACCAGCCCGACGGTCAGCCCGAAGGCGTGGAACACCGGCAATGTGTTGAACACCTTGTCGGTGCGGCCGAAGTCGATGCGCGCGGCAGCTTGCGCTGCGTTACACAGCATGTTGCGGTGCGAAAGTACTACGCCCTTCGGCATGCCTTCGGAGCCAGAAGTAAATAGTATTGCGGCTCGATCGTCGGCGCTGCGCGGTACCAGAGCACGGCGATAGGCGAGCAGCGCGCGGATCTTGTCGACGATCGAAACCGTTCCGCGCACATCCTCGAGATAGATGACGCGGACCGCCTCAGCGAGCGTATCGACGAGCTTGTCGAGCCTCGCCCGCTCGACAAAGCCGCGCGATGTGACGATCGTTCTCACCTCGGCGGCGGTGCAAGCGGCTAGGATATTGGCAGCACCCGCAGTGAAATTGATTATCGCCGGGACGCGCCCGGCTGACATCATGCCAAGTAGTGTCGCGGCGGCGCCATTGGCATTCGGCAGCATCACGCCGATCGCCTTACCCTCGTCCGCAAGCGGTACGAACTTACGGGCGAGAACGCGAGCGCCAACAAGAAGCTTCCTATAGTTGAGCTTGCCGGTCACCGGGTCCTCGACCGCGACACGGCCCCAGCCTTGGATCTTTGCCGCATCGACAATGGCTTCGATGACCGTGCGATCCGTCGGCGTCGTGCGGAAGATCAGGTCGGACATGATCTGGTAGAGCATCGCACCCGCCGCTTGGCGGCGCGCTTTGCCCTTCAGCGCGTCGTCGACGGCAAGCCGCACCGGCTCGAGCACGGTGACCCTGACCTTGGGAAACCAGCGGCGGCGGACCTGGGTGCGGCTGAGGCGCGAGAAGATCGTCGCTTCGAGGCCTTCGATGCGCACCGGTACGACCATTGCGCCTGATTTCTCGGCGATCAGTGCTGCTCCGTCATACACCTTCATGAGCTGGCCGGTGACCGTGATGCGCCCCTCCGGAAATATCACCAAAGTCTCGCCGTTTCTGACCGCGTGAATGAGCGTCCGCGTCGCGAGCGGCCGCGCCGGATCGAGCGGCATCGCGCGCGTCAGCTTCAAGAGAGGCTTCACCCACCAGCGCTGCGCGAACCCGTGATCGACCGCGAAGATCGGTTCCTTGTTCAGGATCGAGAGTGCCACGGCGCCGTCGAGAAAGCTCACGTGGTTGAGCGCAATGATCGCGTTGGGGCCCGCCTTGTCGAGATTTTCCCTGCCCCTTACTTCGAGCCTATAGAATGCGCGCAGTAGCATCGATAGAAAGTCGTGGAAACCGCTGGTCGGCATGGTCATGCCGATCCACAGCGCGGCGAGAAGGCCGACGGCGGCGATGCCGAGGAACAGTACCGGAACGCCAACCCCAGCCTTTTGCAAGAGTGCCACGACGAGCGCACCGCCGACCATGAATGCGGCGTTGAGCACATTGACCGCGGCGACCATTCGGGCGCGCCGCTCGGGCGCAGCCCAAGCCTGGAT
The DNA here is from genome assembly GCA_035634495.1 of Allostellaceae bacterium. Classification (GTDB taxonomy): domain Bacteria; phylum Pseudomonadota; class Alphaproteobacteria; order ATCC43930; family CGMCC-115725; genus AP-15. The sequence continues at coordinate 4,843 of DASQCY010000571.1, read as the reverse complement.
CGCGGCAAAGGACGGCACGATCATCAGGCCACCCGCCACCGCGAGCATCCCGAGGTCGATCGCGGCATGCCAGGCGATTGGGCGAGCAAAAAATGCAGAGGGCGCCAGAGCCGCAACCGTGTCAGGGGCTGGCAGCCGTAACAACGCGAACCCGAGATCGAGTGAAAAAAGACCGATCAACAATGCTCCGACCGCGGTGGGCAACAGGATTATGCGTCCGGCCGACAGCCAGGAAGCGAGGCCGGAACCGACGCCGATGGCAACCGCAAAGACTGCGAGATGGATGGTCACGACAGTTTCGGCTCCGCCGAGCGTGTGCATGACGAGCGGTGGCAGCAGCGACAGGACGATGGCTCCAACCAGCCAGAAGATGCTGGTGACGACGGCGCAGCGCCAGAGGCGCGTCTCCGACCACAATTCGCCGAGCAACCTGCTTGTCGAGCCGAGGATGTTGGGATCGATCGCCAGATCCGGCGCCGCTTGTGCCGTCCTCGGAATGAAGAGGCTGGCACCCCAGCACAGCAGGGCAAAGAGCATCATCAAGACGGCGAGCATCGCGGGGTCACCGCCGCCCGTCATCGCCAGACCTCCGGTGATCGTACCGCCGAGGATCGCCAGAAAGGTGGCGCCCTCGACGAGTGCGGTTCCCGCCGGCAGCTCCTCCCGCTTCAGATGATCGGGCAGGATGCCGTATTTGATCGGCCCGAACAGAGCTCCGATCAGGCCGAACAGAAACAGTGCCACGAACAGCAATGGCAGCGAGTTCAGCTGGAAACCGGCGACGGCGATGCCCGCCGCGCCGATTTCAGCGAACTTCAGCCGGCGCGCCACCAGCGCCTTGTCGAAACGATCAGCGAGCTCGCCACCGAAGGCCGACGCCAAAAAAAACGGCGCGATAAAAATGCCGCCCGCCAATGTTACCAAGGACTCGCCAGACTGGCCGGCAATCTTGAACAGAATCAGCAAAGCGAGCGTGTTCTTCAGGAAATTGTCGTTGAAGGCAGAAAAGAATTGGCACCAGAACAGCGGCGCGAAGCGACGGGAGGTGAGAAGTGATTGCGACATCGATCTCTCCAGAGATTGCCGGCGAGTTACCTGTCATCCCCGCGAAAGCGGCTGGAAGGAATTGTCGAGATGAACCCAGCCTCGCTCAGCCGGTCATCCCCGCGCGAGCGGGAATCCAGAGATTTCAGTAGCTTGCCCTGGGCCCCCGCTTTCGCGGGGGCGACAACTTGGCGGGCCGGTGGCATTTCCTCACACGCTCTAAAGCGGGAATCCAAGGGCGGCAAAGTCTTGCGGTGTGGCCCTGGACCCCGGTCCTGGCGGGGATGACGATAACCGTTCAAGGTTGTCCTTTCGCGACGTCCATCAGCAGGCGCTCGGTCTTGGCGTCCTCGATGCGGTTCACGAGCTTACCCGCCTCGTCGGTGTCGCGGATCGTCTTGGTAAGAGTAATGCAGGACTGGATCAGCATCACGACGCCCATCGCAAGATAGCCTTTCATCGGCAGGTCGAGCGGCATCAGGACGATGCCGCCGACGACCATCGCGAGTGCGGCGGCAAATGAGACATAGGTAAAGACGATCCATGAATGACTGTGGTGAAGGACTGGGTTGTTCATCGTAATGCTCCGGTGGTTAAGCGTGTCGAAACAAGATCAGGCGCGGGCTACCGGCTTGGCTGCGGCGACTCGTTGCCTCAGTCGCGCCATGACATCGGTGGCATCGGGTTTGAGGCGCGGGCCGAAACCCTCGGCCGAGAGTTTCTCGGCGACGGCGATCGGGCCGGTCGCGGCATCGAGGGCATCGAGCGCCGCCTCGGCCGCATCTGCCTCGACCTGATGCTCGCGCAGGCGGTCGAGCGTCGCCTCGGCTTCCGCGAGCGTGCCCGCGAAAATCGGGGCATCCTCGATGCGGCCCCGGCGCGCGACCCGGACCGCCTCCGCCGCCCGGGCGATCCGCCGGCCGCGCTCGAGCTGTGAGAAGCGCATCTGCTGCTGCAAGACGTGGCCCTTGAGTTTGGCGATTTCGGCAGCGAACAGGGCGCGTGCCGTCAACGAAGCATCGCGCTCGGCCTCGAGGGTCGCGATGGCCTCTGCCGCTTCTGTGGCGAGGTCATCGCGTCCGGCCTCGATCGCGGCAACGGCTCGCGCTTCGAGGTCCTCGATCCGCGCGCGAGTGCCGTCTAGCCGCTGGCCCTCCTGACTTTCCTGCGCGATGGCGACCGCCAGTGCCTTCTTGGCTCTGTCGAGCGCCCCGGTGGCATCGCGCATCTGTTGATCGAGGATCACGAGCGCATTCTGATCGGCGACCTCCTCAGCGATGGCGAAGCTGCGTCCTCTAACGAATGTGACCAGGGTCTTGAGCATCCTTGCCTCCAATATGAACATCGTTCAACATGCCCATATGGTACACATGTGAACGTCGTTCAAGAGCAAATTTGAACATCGTTCAAAGAAGGCAACGGTGAGCTACAGCGAACGACATGCGGTGCTGCGCGAGCAACTGATCGATGCGGCCGAACGCACGATCGCCGAAAAGGGGCTGGCGGCGCTGAAGGCCCGCGAGCTGGCGCAACAGGTCGGCTGCGCAGTCGGAACGATCTATAACGTCTTCGAGCATCTCGACGAGCTCGTCCTGTGCGTTGGGGCGCGGACATTGGCGATGCTCGAAACGGCACTGGAGGCCGTCCGGCCGTTAGGAGGGCATCACTCGACCGAAACGGCCGCGGATGATCTGGTACGGCTCGCCGTCGCCTATCTCGAGTTTGCTACCACGCACACGGTCCGCTGGCGGGCGCTGTTTGAGCATCGGATGAGCGAGGCTCGCCCGCTGCCGGAGTGGTTTGTCGAGCAGCAGCACCGGCTGTTTGCGCAGCTCGAGCGGCCGCTGGAGCCATTGCTGCCCGAGCTCGACCGGGGCGCGCGCCAAATTCTTGCACGCACTGTATTCTCGGCCGTTCACGGCATCGTCGCACTCGGGCTCGAGGAAAAACTGGTCTCGCTGCCGTTACCGGATCTCTCCCGGCAGCTCGCCGCGACCGTGCGTGCGATTGCGAGAGGCCGGGACGAGCTTCGAGCGATTGACAGGGGCGGTAGGCCGGCGGATCTTCGCCAAAGCTGATGGAGGAAGTCGCATGGCGATCGAAATTCGACCGGTCAATCCGCTCTTCGTCGCCGAAATCGCCGGTATCGACCTCGGCAAGAGCGCCGATCGGCCCACGGTCGACGCGATCTGGGAGGCAATCGACCGCTACGCGGTGCTGGTGTTTCGCGACCAGCACCTCGATGACACACAATTGCGCGACTTCGCGGGCAATTTCGGCGCGCTCGAAATCGGTCGGGCAGCCGCCCGCGGCGGCCGGCGGCGCTTGGCACATCCCGAGATCGGCGACATCTCGAACCTCGACGAGGATGGTCGGCTGCGCAAGCGTGACGACCGGCGGCGCCTCGACAGTCTCGGCAATCGGCTCTGGCACACCGATGCGTCCTACATGTCGGTGCCCGTCGTGCTGGGAATGCTCCATGCGATCGCCGTGCCGCCGGCGAGCGCGCTCGGCGGCGGCGAGACCGAGTTCGCCGATATGCGCGCCGCCTATGACGCATTGCCCGAGGCGATGAAGGCGGCGATCGACGGGCTCGTCGCCGAGCATGACGTCTTCTGGTCGCGCGGGCAGATCGGCTTTACCGAATTCTCTCCCGGCGAGCGCGAGCAATATCCGCCGTCACGGCAGCGGCTGGTGCGCCGACATCCCGGCTCGCGGCGCAAGACGCTCTACCTCTCGGCGCACGCCTCACACATCGTTGGCTGGCCGGTTCCGGACGGGCGTCTGCTGCTCCTTGACCTGAACACGCACGCCACGCGGCCGGAATTCGTCTACAGCCATAAATGGCGGGTCGGGGATCTGGTGATCTGGGACAACCGCTGCACGATGCATCGCGGCCGGCCGCACCACGACTCCTACCCGCGCGATCTGCGCCGTGCGACGACGCTTGATGTCGGTTCGACCCTCGACGAGGCCGCTTAGCCGGGAACTGGTCCGACGAGGGCGCCGTAGACCAGCGGGCGCAGCAAGTGGCGGTAGTAAAGCCGCCGCTCGGGTGCCTGCATCATCGCCACGACGATGAGCTGTTCGACCGGGTCGATCCAGAAAGAGGTGCCCAAGACGCCGCCCCAGAAATATTCGCCGACCGAGCCCGGCAACGGGCATCGGCCCGCGTCTGTGCGCACCGCAAAGCCCAGGCCGAAGCCGTACCCCATCTCCGGGACCGGGGCCAGCGCGCCGAACCGCGGGCGGGCGGTCTCGCCGTAATTGCAGCCAGGCGGTAAATGATCGGACGCCATCAGCGCCACGGTCTTCGGCGCCAACACCCTAGTTCCATCGAGCTCGCCGCCGTTCAATAGCATCTGGCAGAAGCGGAGATAGTCGGCCGCGGTAGAGACCGCCCCGCCGCCGCCTGACATCCAGCGCGCTGAACGGGAGACGTCGCGCATCGGGGGGCGCCCCCCGGTCGCCGGATCGGTCTGTGGCTCGGCGACCCGTGCCGCGCGATCGCCGGTCGCAGCAAATCCGGTGTCGCGGAGACCGAGCGGCCGGCAGATCCGCGTGTCGATGAAAGCCGCCAGATCCTGACCGGACACGACCTCGACCACGCGTCCGAGCACATCGGTCGACATGCTGTATTCCCAGGTGGTTCCCGGCTCGAACATCAGCGGGAGCGAGGCGAGCTTAGCCACCATATCGGCGCTGGTCTGGTCCTCGCTCATCGGCTGCGCGTCGCGCCAGATCATCTGGACGGGGGAGTCGCCGAACGCCGCATAGGTCAGCCCGGAGGTGTGGCGCA
>DASQCY010000570.1:0-2967 GCA_035634495.1 Allostellaceae bacterium | reverse complement strand
CCTGCAACGGGTCAGGGTCGACGACCCGATGAAGTCGAAGCATCTGAAGCACGCGCTCGAACAACTGGCAGAGGAGGGGGTGACCCGCGTCTTCAAGCCCGCTATCGGAGGCGACTGGATCATCGGTGTGGTTGGCGCGCTACAGCTCGATGTGCTGAAGGCGCGGCTCGCCGCCGAATACGACCTCGCCACCCGCCTGGATGGCGCTCCTTATCAGGCGGCGCGCTGGCTCGAAGCCGACGACCGCGCCGAGCTCGACCGCTTCCGCATCAAGAACCCCTCGGCCAGCGCCGAGGACCACGACGGGGTTCCGGTGTTCCTCGCCCGCAACGCCTGGGATTTGCGCACGACGATCGAGGAATGGCCCAACATCCGGTTCACGTCGACGCGCGAGCAGAGCTGACCGTCGATGCCGCCCGCCCGGCACACGTCAGGCCGGCGCCGGGGCCCCCTCGGTGACGGTTTCGAGCTGCCCCACCGTCTCCCGGCCGAACAACAGCGGAATGAAGGCGCCGACCGCCACCACTACCAGTATCGTGCCGAAGAATATCGTAGCGGAGCCGGTGTGGGGTTCCATCAGGAAGGGCGCCAGCACCCCGGAAAAGACCCGACCGGTCGACTCGCCGAAGGCATGTCCGCGCCCGCGCAACGCCGTCGGGAACTGCTCGGCGAGGTAGATCCGAAAGGCGGTCGCGGCCGAGAGCGTCGTGAAGCCAGTCATCAGCGCGCCGGCTATCATCATCGCCGTCGCATAGGGTCCTGCTCGGTGCGCCATCATCATCAGGAAAAGACCGGGCAGCGAGCCGGCAAGGGCGTAGAATATCGTCCAGCGTCGGCCGATGACCTCCATCAGGAAGCCGGTGAAACCTTTTCCCGGTATGCTCGCAGTGAAGACCAGCGTGCTTACGCCAAAGCTCAAGGAGACGGCGGCGCCCTGATCGACCAGCGCCTTTGACAGCGGGACCGAAATCAGAAAAAAGGCAGTGCCGCAGAAGACATAGCTGGAGATTCCGATTGCCGTCCAGCGAAGTTGGCCCCGACGGAACAACGCCCGATAAGGCGGCAGCTCCTCACGTACCATCTGCGCGTTGCTCCCGAGCGTTGCAGGCGTCAACGCCGGAACTCGGTTGCCGGCTTGCCGGATGACCCGGTTGACGGTGTCGACCGCCACCGCGGTGTGGCCTCTGCGTAGATACCAGCGCGGGCTTTCCGGGATCAGGAAATAGATCATTGCCGGCACGACGAAGAAGGCGAGCCCCCCGGGGAGCGCCATCAACCGGAAGGCATTCGGATTACCTGCGAGCAGAAAGCCGACGAACGGAAGCAATGCGAACGAGCAAGCCAGCGCCATCTCATAGACGGCGGCAAAGGTGCGCCGGTGCTGCGCCGGCATCAGCTCGGCGGCGATCGGGAACGGCGCAAAGACCGCAAAGCCGCCCGCGAGGCCGGTTAAGAGACGCACGACGATCAGCTGCTCGCCCGTCTGCACCAAAGTCAGCAGCAAGGTGAAGAAGGTTAATCCGGCCACGCCGATCAGCATGATGGTCTTGCGGCTGTAATGGTCGGAAATCGCCGAGGCGATGAAGCCGCCGACGACGATCATCATCGTCGACGCGATCGCGAGAAACCGGATCTGGTCGGGTGTCAGATGCAGCGGCTGCTTGGCCAGCACCAACAGCGAACCGGTCATGACGAGGTCGTAACCGTCGACAAAGCCGACGAGCGAGAGCACCGCGATCAGCATCAGGTGGTAGCGGCTGAACGGAATGCTGTCGAGCTTGTGGCCCAGCACATGGCCAGCCGGTGATGTCGAACGGGCGATCGGCTGCATTTCCGCCATCGTTTCCTCCCGATATGGCAGCGGCTGTTTTACTATACTAGTCTTCCCGTCAAGCAACCGGGGAGAAGACGGGCGTGGCCAGGGAAAGGCGGCTCGGAGCACGCGAGGTCGAGGAGATTTTCGCTGCTTTCGCCGAAGCGATGCGCGAGCTGCCGCCCGATGTCGACGCCGGCTGGCTCGACGCCCAGGGCGATCTGCGTCTGGCACCCGACATCGCCCGCAAGCTGCGCACCGCGCGCCGGGTGCGCCAGCTGCTGCAGGAGCTGCGGCGGCGCGAGGAATGAAGGGGCGTCGCAGATTGACGGTCGAGGTGCCCTTTTCTAGAGTTGCGCAGGGTTTTTGGATGCGGAGGATGTGATGGACGGCTCGGCAGTTGCGGATGTGAAGAGCGTCGTGGCACCGCTGAACTTCCTGGTTCCGATGGCGGAGAAGCCGGTCGCCTACAATTACGAGCCGCCCCCGGGGATCCCTGTCAGGACCGGCCAGAGGATTTCGCACCACGTGCGCATATGCGACGCGCGGCCGATGATCGACCGGCTATCTCTGGACCAAGAAGGCTTCGTGCTGCTGCATCACCAAACGGCGGTCACGAACTTCTACGACGAAGAACAGATAAAATCTGTCTACTATCCCGAATGCGAGCGCGTGATGCAGGAAGCCACGGGTGCCGAGCGTGTTGTGGCATTCGATCACATTGTGCGCAACGCGGCCAAGGCGGCGATCAAGGGCAGCGGCATCAAGATGCCGGCCAAGGGTATCCACAACGACTACACGGCGTGGTCGTCACCCAAGCGGGTACGCGATCTGATGGGCGACGAGGCCCTGGCGCTGCTGAAGAACCGCTTCGCGATCATCAATTTGTGGCGCCCGATCCGTGGTCCATTGCTCGAGTCACCGCTGGCACTATGCGACGCGCAGAGCCTGGAAGAAGAAAATCTGATCGCCAGCGACCTCAAATATCCCGACCGCACCGGCGAGACCTATTCGATCACCTACAACCCCAATCAGCGCTATTACTATTTCCCTAAGATGGAGCCGGATGAGGCGGTCCTGATCCGCTGCTTCGACTCGGCACTCGCGGGGCCGCGCCGTTTTTCCGCCCACACCGGGTTCGATGATCCGGAGAC
>DASQCY010000569.1:0-1925 GCA_035634495.1 Allostellaceae bacterium | reverse complement strand
ATCCGTTCCATGCAAATCCTCAATCGCGAACCTGGTCGAGACCGCGGCTGTTAGATCGCCGCCACCTCGAGATGAGTATCGAAGGCTCTGTCGTTGCGCAGTACGCTCCAGGCGATGCGCGCGAGCTTGTTGGCCAGCGCGACGGCGAGCTTGTTCCTGTGCAACCGCTCCGACGCCGTCGTGAGCCACGTGCCGAAGCTATATCGGGCCCAGTTGTGCGGGCGCATCAGCAGAACCTTCGCTGCCTGGATCAACAGCGTGCGCAGATATTTGCTGCCTCTCTTGGAAATGCGGCCAAGGATAGATCGACCGCCGGTACTGTATTGTCGCGGCACGAGCCCCAGCCAGGCGGCAAAATCGCGACCGCGCTCGAAAGCCTCACCGCTGCCGATCGCTGCCACCGTCGCGGTTGAGATCAGCGGCCCGACCCCGGGAACACTCATTAACTGCCGGCACTTGGCCTCAGACCGACTGAGGATTTCAATCTCGCCGGTGACGGTCTCGATACGCTCATCCAGGCAACACCAGTCGTCATAGAGACCGCGGATCAGCTTGGCCGTTCGAGGCGAGATCTCTTCCTTTCGGTTATCGAGTATCGCGAAGAGCGACTTGCGGAGGGCCCGCGGGCCGGCCCTGACAGCAATGCCTTGCTCGATCAGAAAGGCGCCGATCTGGTTGATCGTCGCGGTTCGACGGGACACCAATCGTGACCGCACCCGGTGGCAGGCCTGCAGGTCCAGTTGATCCTGGCTCTTCCCCTGGACGAACCGCAGGTTCGGCCGTAGCTGCTTCGGCAATTGCCTCGGCATCGTTGTAGTCGTTCTTCTGCCCTTTGAGGAAGGGCTTGACGTAGATCGCCGGGACAATCCGCGGCTCGTGCCCCAACGCACGTAGCGTCCTGCTGACAAAATGTGCGCTCAGGCAGGTTTCCATGGCGACGATGCACAGCGGCAGCTTCTCAAAGGCATCTTTGAGACCCAGTCGCCTGATCCTCCTGCGCAAGGCGATCTTCCCATCGGCGGTGATCCCGACGAGGTGAAACACCTCCTTGCCGATGTCGACGCCCACCACCACCGGTGACGACATTTTGGACTGTATCCGGGACTTCATGACGGCTTCTCCTGCTCAACGCTGCTAGCCGTCAAAAGCTAGCCCAGCCGGGTAGCCGCCGGTCCATCCCATTAGCCGACCCTCGTGGGCGTTGATGGTAGCGGCAGCCCATGCCCCATAGGCGTCATTGAGCGAGCGCCCAGCGGGAGCGCATAGCGGCCATTTGGTTAAGCACTCGGTGCACCTCCTTCGATAACGCGGAAAGCCGCTTGACTACCTACAAGCGGCAGGTTGGAGGCCACTACCGGCTGGGTAAGCCCCTTCAAGGCGAGCGCGCCAACCTGCTCGGTTGCGACGCTTCCCCTCAGCGCGACATTGACGCGTTGACTGAGCAGAATTTGACCGTCCTTGGCCTCAGCACAAAGACGGGCGGCGACATTGCACACTGTACCGATCGCGGTGTAGCCGGAGCGCTCGGAAAACCCGATCTGGCCCAGCGTCGCATAGCCTTGCGCGATGCCGGCGCCAAAGCCCAAATCACGACCACGCTCGCGCCAGTCGGCGATCAGCGTCCCGGCCGCCTCGCGCATCGCCATTGCCATCTTGACCGCGCGCTCGGCCGGGTCAGGACAGGGCACCGGATCGTTGAAGAACACCATGATCCCATCGCCCGAGAACTGGTCGAGCGTCCCTTCGAATTGGCTGATGAGCGGCCCCAGCGCGCCGTGGTATTCGCGTAGGAAATCGAGAACCTCTTCGGGCTCGGCGGTCTCGGTGAAAGCGGTGTAGCCGCGCAAATCGCAGAACACGACGACGATCTCGCGGCGATGACTTTCCAGGATTTTCTCGTCGCCCTGTGAGACAATCAGCTCGGC
>DASQCY010000568.1:0-2680 GCA_035634495.1 Allostellaceae bacterium | reverse complement strand
GAGCGCCTCGACGAAGAGACGTTTGCAGACCGGCGCGCGGGCCTCGATGCGACCTATCAGCTCGCCGCGCTGACGCTCAGCGCGCGTCTCGCGATCGCCGACGCATAAGCCTCGACCACAATCTCTGTTTGATACAGGACGTTATCATGCGTGTAATAACGAGGCGGCTTTGCTTCCCACAGAAGGCCGGCCCGGGACCGCCACCGCACGCCTGATTAGCGGCGCAAGCGGGGCGATCTGGCTGTTCGCCGGACCGTCCGCGTCGACCGTCGTTAGCGCTTGATCCCGGCCAGGCCGTCCTGGATGCCGGCCTTCGCCCAGGGACCCCACGGCATGGTGAAGAACTATGAACCCCTTCTGGACGAAGAAGTTCGGGTCCATCTCGGGCGGGATGAAATACATCCCGGCGGCGATGCCGTGCTTCGCGGCGGTCGCCGCGATTTTATCGAGCGCTCGCTGATAGATGTCGCACTGGTAGTCGAGCGGCACCCCCAGCTCGATCGAAAGATCGGACGGGCCGATCAGCAGGACGTCGACGCCCGGGACCGAGGCGATGGCATCGAGGTTCTCCAGCGACTGGTTCGTCTCGATCATCGGCACGATAACGAGCCCGTTGTTCACGGTGTCGAGGTAATCGCGGTAATTCTTGAACTCGCCCCACTCGCCGCGCACCCCGGCGTTGCTGCGGTTGCCGAGGGGAAAATAGCGGCAGGCGCGCACGGCTGCCTCCGCCTCCGCGCTGGTGTTGACCATCGGCACAACGACGCCTCGTGCCCCGGCGTCAAGCGCGAAGCAGATCTGATAGGCCTGGTTCGCGGCGACGCGCACTAGCGGCGCCGCCTGCTTGCCGCGCATCGTCTGGATCGACGGTTGCAGCTGCTTGATCTCCCAGGCGGAGTGCTGGGTATCGAACAGCAGGAAGTCGTACCCGGCGTCGGCCAGGGTCGACACGTCGACGTTCGGTGTCACGGTCGTCCCGACGACGGTTCTACCTGACTTGATAGAGTCTTTGATGGCGTTCATCTGGCGTCGATACCTCCCAAAGTAGCTTTCGCGCCCGTTCAACCGATCGACGGTGACGGGCGCGTTGGCGCGGCATTTATCACACATTGGCGAAGCGACGCAGCCTAGAAGTTGTCCTGTCATTTCGAACATTAAGTGGCGTAGATCTTTGAGAATTATCTGGCGCAGTCCGCTCTCGGGGCTGCACGCTCCCCGGCCGTGTCCGACAAACGACCGATGGGGGGTCACCCGCGAAAATGTCCGACAATCTGGCGTGACGACGCCAAGCCGGACCGGATGATTGACGGACGCGAAGGCGGACCTGCGCCCGGCAATGTGGCCGGAGACTGGCCGGCCCGCGCCAGTTGCCGCTCAAAAATCGCCGCCACTTAATGTTCAAAATGACACTCAAGGGTGACCTTTTGAACCAGGCCGTCCGATCTGCCAAACTTCCTTGTTGGTAATCGGAGGAGCGGACATGGCACGCTTCGACAACAAGGTGATACTCGTGAGCGGCGGGGCGCGCGGCCAGGGTGCCGCGGAGGCACGCCTGCTGGTAGCGCAGGGTGCGAAGGTGGTGATCGGCGACGTGCTGGACAATCAGGGCCAGTCGCTGGCTATCGAGCTCGGGCCGGCTGCATCCTTCGTCCGGCACGATGTGACCTCGGAAGCGGATTGGGCCCGCGCCGTGGAAGCCGCCCAGAAGCTCGGCGGCTTGCACGGCCTGGTCAACAACGCCGGAATCTACCAGCCGGCCACGCTGATGGAGACCGACGACGCGCTCTGGCAGCGGCACATCCAGATCAACCAGTACGGCTGCTTCCTCGGCATGAAGGCGGTAGTGCCGGCGATGGAGCGCTCGGGCGGAGGGTCCATCGTGAATATCTCGTCAGTTGCTGGCCTCAAGGGCTCGCCCGGGTCCTTCGCCTATGCCGCGACCAAATGGGCGCTGCGGGGCATGACCAAGTCGGCAGCGATCGATCTCGGCGGCCGCAAAATCCGGGTGAACTCGGTTCATCCCGGTCCAATCGACACCGACATGATCGCGTTCCGCACGCCCGAGCAGCGCGAGGAACGGATGAAGCAGGTGCCGATGCACCGCTACGGAACGCCGGAGGAGGTTGCGCAGCTGGTGGCATTCCTACTCTCCGACGAGAGCAGCTACATCACCGGGGCGGAGATCGCCATCGACGGCGCTTCATCGGCCTAGCCCCCAGTGATGGGCTGCCCACGCGTAAATCGCGGTTTGCGCCCCTAACCGGCCATTCGGGTCAGCCGTCGCACGGCACTATCGATAGAATCTGTTATCAAGAATAAACCGACTGCGCGAGAGGAGGGGTCGAGAGCAAGGCCGCCTCGATTATTCCGGAAGCGGTGTGATGATTTATTGGGTCAGAACGCGATGCAGGGTCAGTGCACTGGCCCGGGTAGTGTTGTGTTCGCGAGCTGCCCTACGGCATCGGTAATCCGGCGCCGGTCACCGCGCCGTCGTGATCGCCCGTCGGCCGCAAGCTCGTCGACACGCGCCGCGCTCTCCCTTTAGGGATTCACCCGTACGTACACCCCGGCAGAACCCGGTGCATGCGTCATGGCCTGCCGCATGCGCGGCGAATTGGGCGAGGAATGTTGCTGTTGCTCCTTCCACTCCGGGCTTTCGGGCACGGCCGTACTGGCAAAT
>DASQCY010000567.1:0-2854 GCA_035634495.1 Allostellaceae bacterium | reverse complement strand
GTGTTGCCGCGGGGCGGTGGCACCTCGCAATGCGGGCAGACCGTGGCCCGCGCGCTCGTCATTGATTGCAGCAAACATCTCGACCGAGTGGTCTCGGTTGATGTCGCAGAGCGGCGGGCGCGGGTTGAGCCCGGGGTCGTCCTCGACCGGCTCAACCGGCTCTTGCGCAAAGACCGGTTGTTCTTCCCGGTCGACCCGTCGACGGCGAGCCGAGCGACGATCGGCGGCATGACCGCCAACAACAGCTGCGGCTCGCGTTCGCTGCGCTACGGCAACATGGTGCACAACGTCCGCGGCATCGACGCATTGCTCGCCGACGGCACCGCGGCCTGGTTCGCCGAGGTCCCCGGCAATTTCCCGGCTAGTTCCAATGAAGAAGCGATGCCCGAGCGGTATCGCGACCTCGTTCGCCATATGCGCACCTTGCACCGTCGTGAGGCCGAGGAAATCGAGCAGCGGTTCCCGAGAGTGCTGCGGCGGGTCGGCGGGTACAACATCGACAGCATTGACGAGGCCGGACATAACATGGCGCGGCTGCTCGTTGGCTCCGAGGGCACGCTGGCCTTCTTCAACGAAATCGAGCTCGACCTGCAGCCGATCCCGGTGCACCGGGTGCTCGGCATCTGCCATTTTCCGAGCTTTTACGGGGCGATGGCGGCGACCCGGCGGATCGTCGATCTCGGGCCCTGCGCAGTCGAGCTGGTTGATCGCACGATGATCGAACTGTCGCGCGACATCCCGATGTTCCGTGCCGTGGTCGATCGCTTTGTGCAGGGCGAGCCCGCCGCGGTCCTGTTGACCGAATTTTCAGGCGACGATCCGTCCGAGAATGTCAAGCGCCTGAAGGCGCTGGTCGAATTGATGGGCGATCTCGGTTTCCCGGGCGGTGTCGTCGAGGCGGTCGAGCCCGCCTTTCAGCAGGCGGTCTGGGAGGTGCGCGCCCAAGGCCTCAACATCATGATGTCGATGAAGGGTGACGGCAAACCGATCTCCTTTCTCGAAGACTGCGCGGTACGGCTCGAAGATCTCGCCGATTACACCGATCGTCTGACCCGCATCTTCGAGAAGCATGGAACCTACGGAACCTGGTACGCGCATGCCTCGGTTGGATGCCTGCATGTGCGCCCGGTGCTGAACGTCAAGCACGAGCTCGAAGTCAGAAAGATGCGGGCGATCGCTGAAGAGGCTTTCGCGATGGTCCGCGAATACAAGGGCTCGCATTCGGGCGAACATGGTGACGGGCTCGTCCGCTCGGAATTTCACGAGGCGATGTTCGGAGCGCGCATCGTGCGCGCCTTCGAGGAGGTCAAAGACGCCTTCGATCCCGAGGGGCTGTTCAACCCCGGCAAGATTGTCAGAGCCCCCAAGATGGACGACCGTAGCCTGTTTCGCTTCAAGCCTGACTACCGCCCGTTGCCGGTCGACACGGCATTGGACTGGTCGGAGTGGGGCGGGTTCGCGACCGCGGTCGAGATGTGCAACAACAACGGCGCCTGCCGCACCCGCGACGGCGGTGTCATGTGCCCCTCGTTCCGCGCGACCAGCGACGAGCAGCATCTGACGCGCGGCCGCGCCAATACCCTGCGTCTGGCATTGTCCGGCCAACTCGGGCCCGACGCGCTGGTTTCCGACGATATGCGCGAGACGATGACGCTGTGCATCTCGTGCAAGGGCTGCAAGCGCGAATGCCCGACCGGGGTCGACATGGCGCGGATGAAGATTGAGTTTCTGCACCATTACCGTCAGCGCCACGGGCTCTCACCGCGCGACCGGCTGATCGCTTATCTGCCGCGCTACGCCGTCTATGCCTCTCGCGTCGCTCCGCTATTGAATTTGCGAAACCGCATACCCTCTCTCGCCTGGCTCGGAGAGCGGCTATTCGCGTTGAGCGCCAGTCGTAAATTACCGGAATGGGCGTCCCGTCCCTACCGCGGGCGGTTATCAGGGGCCGGTCGCGAGGTTGTATTGCTGATCGACACCTTTAACCGCTATTTCGAGCCAGGAAACGCCCATGCCACGGAGCGGGTGCTGGCGCGCGCGGGTTATCGTGTCCTCACTGCGGACCCGCCGAGCGGCCGCCCGTTGTGCTGCGGCCGGACCTTTTTGGCCGCGGGTCTCGTCGACGAAGCGCGGCACGAGGCGAAACGCATGTTGGACGCTCTCGCCCCGCATGTCGCAGCCGGTACACCGATCGTCGGGCTCGAGCCCTCCTGCCTGTTGACCCTGCGCGACGAGTTCGCGGTGATCTTGCCGGGGCCGGCGACGAAAGCGCTCGCCGAACGTGCTCAGCTCTTAGAGGAATTCGTCGACAGCGAGCGTAGGGCGAGCCGGTTCGAGCTGACGCTAACCCCGATGGAAGGCCGGACCGCTTTGCTGCACGGACATTGCCACCAGAGGGCGTTCGCGGCGGTCGGTGCAGCGGTGAAGGCCTTGCAGCTGATCCCGGGCCTCACCGTCGAGACATTCGATTCGACCTGCTGCGGCATGGCCGGATCGTTCGGCTACGAGGCCGAGCACGACGAGATGTCGCTGAAGATCGGAGAGCTCGGCGTATTGCCGAAGATGCGTTCGGCGCCCGCTAACACGCTCCTCGTCGCCTGCGGTACGAGCTGCCGCCACCAGATAGCCGACGTCGTCGGCCGCGAGGCCCGCCATCTCGTCCGTATTCTCGACGAGGCCTCCGCAGCCGGAGCTTGAATATGGAAGAATTCGAGATCGTCTTCGATCCGCTGCCGCCGGATGCTCTGAGTCGGTTCGCGACGGAAAGTCTTGCCGCCTACAACGTTGCTGTGACAGGCGAGTCGAGTTGGTATCCGGTCAGTTTTTTCCTCAAGAGTTCAGGCGGGGAATGGCT
>DASQCY010000566.1:0-3728 GCA_035634495.1 Allostellaceae bacterium | reverse complement strand
GTCGTGCTGGTCGACGAGGAGACCGGTCGGATCGGTGTCGCCAAGGTCCCGACCACGCCGCGGGACGTTACCCAGGGAGTGATCGACGGGATCCGTCAGGGGCTCACACGATATCGGGTGGACCCGACCGGGGTGGTGCTGTTGGCGCATGCGACGACGATCGTCACCAACGCCCTGATCGAGAAAAAAGGGGCGAAGGCAGGGTTTGTCGCCACTCGCGGCTTCCGTGACGTGCTGGAACTGCGTCGGTCGTCGCGTGCCGACCTCTACGACCTCTTTCAGGACGCGCCGGCGGTGCTGGTGCCGCGCCGCTGGCGCTTTGAGGTCACCGAGCGGATCGATGCGCAGGGACAGGTCGTAACCCCGCTCGACGAAAGCGAGATCGATGGTGTGATCGCCGCGGTCCGGGATGCCGGGCTCGAAACGGTGGCGGTGTCGTTGTTGTTCTCCTTTCTCAACGACCGGCACGAGCGCCTCCTCGGCGAACGGCTGCGCCGTGCGCTGCTCGGCGTCGGGGTCTACCTGTCCTCGGAAGTACTACCCGAGATTCGCGAGTTCGAGCGCGCCAGCACGACGGCGGTGTGCGCCTACGTCGGGCCGCTGCTCGCCAGTTATCTCGACCGGCTGCAGCGCGCGGTCACAGCGCTCGGGCTGCCGCAGCTCTACGTCATGGGGTCGAGCGGTGGCGTCTTCGACATCGCCGAGGGGCTGCGGATGCCGGCAATGGCGATCGAGTCCGGGCCGGCTGCCGGGGTGATCGCCGCGGCACTCGCCGGCAAGGAGCATGGCCTCCCTAACCTGATCTCGTTCGACATGGGCGGAACGACGGCGAAGGCGAGCCTGATCGCCGATGGCGAGATCGCCGTCACCGCCGAATACGAGGTCGGGGGTGCCGGTCATGCCAAGCGTTGGCTGCACGGCACCGGCCATCCGGTCCGCGTGCCGGTCATCGACCTCGCCGAGGTCAGCGCCGGCGGTGGCAGCATCGCCTGGGTCGATCCCGGCGGCGCGCTCAAAGTCGGGCCGTGCAGCGCCGGCGCCACTCCAGGGCCGGCTGCGTACGGACTCGGTGGTAGCGAGCCGACGGTCACCGATGCCGATGTCGTGCTCGGCTACCTCGATCGCAAAGCCCTGTTGGGCGGCGCGCTCGCGATCAATCTCGCGGCAGCTGAGGCGGCTATCCGCAAGCGGGTGGCTGATCCGCTCGGGTTGCAGGTGACCGAAGCCGCCGCGGCGATCGTCGAGATCGTCAACAGCAATATGGCTGAGGCACTTCGCATCGTCTCGGTCGAGCGCGGCCACGACCCGCGAGAGTTCGCGCTGATCGCCTTTGGCGGCGCGGGTCCCGTGCATGCCGCAGCACTCGCCGCCGAATTGCAAATCCCCGAGGTCATCGTGCCGCCGGTACCGGGCGCATTCTCCGCGCTCGGCCTCGTCGCCTCCGATCTCAAACGCGACTATTCGCGCACCCTCTACGCCGATTTGAGTGCGCTCGATCCGGCTCAAGTCGCTAAGGCGCTGATAGAGATGGAGGCTATGGCGTCCGAATGGCTCACAGCGGTCGCGATTCCGCTCACTAGGCGCGCGCTTGTTCGCGCCGCCGATGTGCGCTACCGCCGGCAGGCTTATGAGCTGACCGTGCCGCTTGCTGAGGGTCCGATCGCCCGAGCGAGCCTCGACATCCTCGCCGATGCGTTTCACGAAAAGCATAGCCGGACATATGGTCACGCTAATCCCGAGGAGCCGGTGCAGCTGGTCAATTTACGGCTGACGGCAATCGGCCGCCTGCCCAGCCTGGCGCTCGCACTGCCGCCGGCCACAGCACTCGCGCGCCGGACGATGCGGGAGGTGTGGTTTCCGGAGATCGGTTCCACGCCCTGCCCCGTCCACTGGCGCGACGGCTTGGCGGCGGGCGAAACCCTCGCGGGTCCCGCGATCGTCGAGGCAATGGACTCGACGATCGTCGTGCCGCCGGGCTGGATCGCCTCGGTCGATGGCAAGGGGTATATTCGGCTGCGCAGGGGGTAAGCCATGCCTGACGCTCTTCTTGAAGCGCCGGTCCGCCGGACGAAGACCGATCCCGCGCGCTTCGAGGTGGTCAAGAACGCCCTCTATTCGGCGGCCGAGGAGATGAAAATCGTCCTCGCCAAGACGGCGTATTCGCCGCTTCTCAAGGTCGCCGGTGACTATTCCTGCGGGATCTTCGACGGTGCCGGCGACATGGTGGCGCAGGGCCCGGATTTGCCGATCCATCTGGGCTCGATGCCCGATGCGGTGCGTGCCGTGATCGCCACGCATCCTGAGGTCGAACCGGGCGACGTGTTCATCCACAACGACCCCTATCACGGCGGCTCGCACCTGCCCGACGTCAATGTCGTTGCTCCCGCCTTCTTCGCTGACCGGCTGTTGGGTTTTGGCTGCGTGCGCGCCCACTGGCCCGATATCGGCAGCGCCACGCCGGGGAGCTACGGCGCGGTCACCGAGATCTACGGCGAGGGTCTCAGAATGCCGCCGGTGCGGCTCTACCGGAACGGCCGGCCCGACCCCGATATCGAGAGGCTCATCTTCGCTAATGTGCGCACCCCCGCCGAGCGGCGGGGTGACCTGCGCGCCCAGGTCGCGGCGAACCGGCGCGGCGCTCTACGCCTCGAGGCGCTGGCGAAGAAATACGGCGCCGACGAATTGCTGCAGATCATGAACGAGGTGCTCGACTACTCCGAGACGATGATGCGCGCGGCGCTGCGCCTCCTATCCGACGGCGAGGCGAGCTTCGAGGACGTGTTTGACGGCGACGGGGTGTTGGCGCCGGGTGCGGACGCCGACGAGCCCTTCATGGTCAGGATAAGGGTGTGCAAACGCGGCGACACGATCACCGCCGATTTCGCCGGCTCGGATGGACAGGTGCCGGGGCCGATGAATGCGCCGCTGACGGTGACCGCGTCGGGCGTCTATTGCGCGCTCAAGATGATCGCCGACCCAAAAAGCCTGATCCCGCCCAACTCAGGCTGTTGGCGGCCGGTGACGGTGACCGCCCCGCCTGGCTCGGTCGTCAACGCGCAGCCGCCGGCGCCGGTGGTTTATGCCAATCACGAGATTTCGCACCGCGTGGCCGACATGGTCATGGCGGCGATGTTCCAGATCAGCCCCGAAAATGTGATGGCGGCATCGCAGGGCACCTCGGCGGTGGCAACCTTTGGCGGCGTCGACCCGCGCAATGCCGAGCGGTATGTCAGCTACGAGTCGCTGAAGGGCGGGTTCGGAGCACGGCCGGTGAAGGACGGCATCAACGCCGTCGCCAGCACCGTCAGCAACATGATGAACACGCCGATCGAGATCCTCGAGATGAGCTTTCCACTCCGCGTCGAAGAATATGCGCTGATCCCCGACTCGGGCGGTGCGGGCACCTGGCGCGGCGAGCTCGGCGCGCGCCGCATCTGGCGGGTGCTCGGCCACAAAGCGCATGCCGCGGTATGCTGCGAGCGCCGCCTGACTCCGCCCTTTGGCCTCGCCGGCGGCCGCTCCGGCGGGCCGATGCGCCTCTGGCTCGAGATGCCCGACGGTGGCAAGCGGCCGCTCAACAGCAAGGGTGCCTTCGTTGTCCCGGCGAACGGCCGCGTCGTGATGGAGGCGCCGGGCTCGGGCGGCTACGGGCTGCCCGCGGGCCGCGACCCCGCATCGCTGCGCGAGGATCTCGCCGACGGCTATGTGACGGAAGAGGCGGCGCGGCG
>DASQCY010000565.1:0-5623 GCA_035634495.1 Allostellaceae bacterium | reverse complement strand
AGATCCTTCTGCATCTGGGCGAGCGGGTTGGCGACGCCGTTCTTGTGGTTCTTCGCGGCGATCCGTGCGAGCGCGTCGGATTGGTCGCCGTAGCGCTGGAAATAGTTCTGGGCGATCTTGCCGAAGATGCCGGCAAAGCCGCCCTCGATCGCGTCTTCCTCTTTGCGATAGCTGGCGCCGAGCAGGATGTCGCCGACCTGCGCGCCGGAGACTTCGGACATTTTCTCGACGCCGACGACGAGGGCCAGACGCGCTTTCCCGGCAGCGATCGCGTTGAGCCCCTGATGGATTGCCGCCGAGCCGGTGGCGCAAGCGTCCTCGACTCGCGTCGCCGGCTTGAAGCGAAAGCCGGGGTCGGCCTGAAAGACCAGCGATGCCGGGAATTCCTGGCGGACAAAACCGCCGTTCATTGTGCCGAGATAGACCGTGTCGATATCGGCCGCGGAGACCCCGGCATCGGCCAGGGCCGCCTGCGTCACCTCGACGATCAGCGACTCGATGTCCCTGCCTTCATGCTTGCCGAATTTGCTGTGCGCCCAACCGACGATGCAACCGCTCATGCCGCCCTCCGAACTACCGCTCGCGGACCATAGCAACCCGGCGCGCGCGGCTCTATCCTGATATGGGGTGCGCCTCGAGAGAGCGATATGGCGATCAATGTCGACACGATCAGCTTGCGCCGGCCGGACGATTGGCACGTGCATTTGCGCGACAGAGCGATCCTCGCGGCGGTCGTTCCCTTCACCGCGCGGCAATTCGCCCGTGCGATTGTGATGCCGAACCTGGTTCCGCCGGTGATCGATGTCGCGACGGCCCGAGCCTACCGCGAGCGCATACTGACGGCGCTGCGCCCCCACCCTAATCCTCCCCCGCTCGCGGGGGAGGGAATGGGAGGGGGTTTCACACCCCTGATGACTTGCTATCTGACTGATACGACCGATCCGCAAGAAGTCGCCCGAGGCTGGGAGGAAGGCGTGTTTGCCGCGGTCAAGCTATACCCGGCGCACGCCACGACGAACTCGGCCTTAGGCGTCACCGATTACCATCGGATCTCGCCGGTGCTGGAGCGCATGGCACAGCTCGGCATGCCGCTCCTGATCCACGGCGAGGTGACCGACCCCGATGTCGACGTGTTCGACCGCGAGGCGATGTTCATCGACCGGGTGCTCGACCCGTTGCGGCGGCGGCTCCCCGAATTGCGCATCGTGCTCGAACACATCACCACCGAGGAAGCCGTCACCTACGTCGCGGTGAGCGGCGCCAACCTGGCAGCGACGATCACCGCGCATCATCTGATGATCAACCGCAACGCCATCTTCGCCGGCGGAATCCGCCCGCATCTCTACTGTCTGCCGATCGCCAAGCGCGAAAAGCACCGACGCGCCCTGCGCCGGGCCGCTACGTCGGGAGATACGCACTTCTTTCTCGGCACCGACAGCGCGCCGCACCCCGTTTCTGCCAAGGAGACGACCTGCGGCTGCGCCGGCATCTTCACGGCTTCTTGCGCGCTAGAAATCTACGCCGAGGTGTTCGAGGAAGAAGGCGCACTCGACCGCCTCGAAGCCTTCGCTTCACTCAACGGCCCGCAATTCTATCGCTTGCCGCCAAACGACATCTCGATCACCTTGAGGCGGGAGCCCTGCCTGGTACCGGAGCGGATTGGCGAGGGCGAGGCCGCCGTCATCCCGTTCCGCGCTGGCGACACCTTGCGTTGGCGGCTCGCCGGATAAAGCAGGATAACGCAGGTGCATGCAATGAGGACGGGGGCGGAATACCGGGCGGCTTTGCGCGACGGGCGGCGGGTTTGGGTCCTCGGCGAAGGTCTAGTCGAGGACGTAACCACGCATCCGGCGACCCGCGCGATGGCGGACGAATATGTCGCCTGGTACGACATGCATCTCGACCCCGAATGGGCCGACGTGCTCTTCTCGCCACCCGATGCCGAGGGCGCGCGCAGACCCTGGGCCTATGCTGTTCCAAGGGCTTCCGATGACCTCCGCGGTATGGGGCGGAGCTTCGCGAAGACGACGTTCCTGAGCGCCGGCAACATCACCCATACCCCGGCCTACGGCAATTTGATCGCGCTCGGCGTCATCACCGCCGCGCAGGAGCACAATGCTCCCGCCGAGCAGATCGCGAACGCCGTGGCCTATCGCGACAAGCTTGCCGCGACCGGCCGGTTTTTGACGTTCTGCGGCGGTGCGGCGACGATCGGATATCGCCTGCGCGAAGACCCGGCGGAGCGCAACGCTTTGCGCCTCGTTCGCGAGACCGATGCCGGCGTCGTACTGAGCGGCAAGATCGGCATGCACACGAGCCCGGCCTATGCCGAGGACGTCTATGTCGGCGCGCTCAACGGGATCGAGATCGGCGGGCACCGGGCGAGCTTCATCCTCGAGATCGCCGCACCCGGGGTCACCACCGTGTGCCGCAAGATCGCGGTGCGCGAGCAAAACCGGTTCGTGGCACCCCTCAGCAGCCGCTACGACGAGCTCGACGGTCAGATGTGGCTCGATCAGGTGCTGATCCCGTGGGAGCGGGTGTTCTTTGTCGAGGCCTCGCCCGAGCCGATCGCCCGCTGGCTGTTGTGGCATCACCTCTATGGCTGGCTCGCCAAGGCGGAATTCACTCTCGGCCTGGCACTCGCTTTGACCCACGCGATGGGATTGAAGGAGCACGAGGCGACGATCGAGTATCTCGTCGACCTCGTCGTTGCGGTGCAGACGGCCCGCAGCTGCCAGACCGCCGCCGAGCGCGACCCGCAATTCACGCCGGCGGGCTATTGCGCTCCCAATCACACCCATCTGATGCCGGGCGGTATCGCGCTGTTGCAGGCGCGTCAGCGCATCGCCGAGATCCTGCGTATCCTGCCCGGCTCCTCGCTGGTCGTGGCGCCGTCGGATCACGACCTAGCAACTCCCGAACTCGCTGCCGGGCTAGAAGAGTCATTCGGCGGCGGGGGCTATAGCGCACTCCAGCGCTCGGCGCTACTGCAGATGGCCTGGGACCACGTTTCGTCGGCCCTCGATGGCCGCGAATCCGCTTTCGAGCTGCACGCCAGCGGCGGCCTCCTGGCTTGGCGCGGGCGGCTGCGTCGCAGCTTCGAGGACTACAATGAGCTTGGGAACGCGGTATTCCGCCAGCTCGACCTGCCGATGCCAACGGTCGACCTCGGCAATATCCGCGCCGCCCCGGTGGCCCCGCGCCGCCCGGTGACGCCAGCATCATCGGGAAGTGGCGAGCGTCAGTCCAGATAGAGACGGGGTACGCATACGCGGTATCGGCCTTCCGCTACCGGCAGGACCGCGACATCGACCGAATAGCACGCACGAAGCGTCTCAGCGGTGACGACCTCGGCCGGGGCGCCGATCCGCAGCAATTCGCCGCCGGCCAGCACCGCAACCCTGTCAGCGCAGGCGAATGCCTGCTCTGGGTGATGGGTCGACAGCAGCACGCTCAACGCGCGGGTCTCGGCGAGACTGCGAACGGCGTCGAGAACCCGCACCTGGTTGCCGAAATCGAGGCTTGCGGTCGGCTCGTCGAGGACCAGGATCCGCGGTTCCTGGGCCAAGGCGCGGGCGACCAAAACAAGCTGACGCTCGCCGCCGCTAACCCGCAGCCACTCTCGCGCGGCAAGATGTCCTATGCCAAGGGTGGCAATCGCCTCGTCCGCCGCTTCACGATCGGCGGCCGAGGGAGCGGCAAACGGTCCACGATGCGCCGTGCGCCCCATCAGCACCAGCTCGGCAACCGTGAACGGAAATGTCCCGCCGCCATTCTGCGGCACGTACCCGAATGTCAGGGCTCGTCGGCGCGGATTCCACCCCGCAATAGGCTCACCGTCGACCCTCAAGGTGCCGGCCCGTGGGCGCAGCAGACCGAGGATCGTCTTGAACAATGTCGATTTGCCTTCGCCGTTGCGCCCGAGCACGCACAGCACTTCGCCGGCATCGACGGTGAAGCTGATGCCGTGCCCGACGACATGCCCAGGATAGCCGTAGCTCAGATCCTCAATCGCGAGCCGCGGCGCGCTCACGACCATGCCGTGCGTCGGCCGAATCCCAAGAGCCACAAGAACACGGGTGTACCCAGGGCCGCCGTCAGGACGCCGAGCGGCAGTTCTACAGCGCCCAGAGTGCGCGCCACCGTATCGACGGCGAGCAGGTAGCCTGCGCCGAAGAGGACGCTGACAGGTAGGAGCCGCGTGAACGCCGGCCCTACCGTCAACCGCGCGAGATGCGGTACGACGAGCCCGACCCAGCCGATGATCCCGCTCGCCGCGACCGCGGCCGAGGTCATCAAGGTCGCCGCAGCAATCACGACGATGCGCAGCACACGGGTGTCGAGGCCGAGCGCGGTTGCCTCCTCGTCACCCAACGTCATCACGTCGATGCGCCAGCGCAGCAGAGCCAGCGGCACCAGTCCGATCGCCACCGCCGGCAGCAAGCTCGTCAGGTCGCGCGGATTGGTCGCCGCCAGGCTGCCGAGCAGCCAGAAAGTGATGGCCGGCAGCTGATTGTAGGGATCGGCAAGATATTTCAGCAATCCGACGCCGGCGCCGAACAGCGCGCCGATCACAACGCCGGCGAGAACCAACACCAAGACCGCGTCGCGGCCACGAATCGCCACAGCGATGCCATAGACAATGATCACCGCCATCAACCCGCCGACAAAAGACGCGGCTTCGATCGCGAGTACGGGTAATGACAGGAAGATCCCCACCACCGCGCCAAATGCGGCGCCCGCGGAAACACCGAGGATGTCGGGCGAAACCAGCGGGTTGCGGAACAGCGACTGATAGGCCGCTCCCGAGGCCGCGAGTGCTGCGCCGACGGCGGTCGCGGCGAGTACGCGAGGAAGGCGAATTTGCAGGATAACGGTTTCGGCCGGCGCCGGCAGTGGCGAGACAGCGCCGGTGACCTTGGCTATCAGGAACGCGAAAAGGTCTCTTGCCGAGAGCTGGTAGGGTCCGAGAGCGACGGCAACAACGACTATCAGCAGGAGGGCCAGAGCGGCGCCGATGACGATTGCGCGGTAGCCGAAAGCCGACGAAGGCTCACGCCGGCGGATCGGCGAGAAGACCGTCGAGCTGCGCGTCACTCGGCTCCTGTTGGTAGAAGAGGGCATAAAAGCGCCGGGCCTCGGCCCGAATGTCCTGCGGGAACGAAGCAGGATAGAGCAGCTTGCCGAGCCATAGCAGCCCGATCAGCCGATTGGGCGCCGGTGGATTGTCAAGCCACGAGAACGGCAGATCGGGCACGAAGTGGATCTGCCCGGCCTGGACCGCCTTGACGTCGCGCCACACCGGATCGTTGCGCATCGTTGCGTGAAAGCGCCGATCGACGGTCAGGATCACATCGGGCTGCCACGCGAGGATCTGTTCCGGCGAGACGTCGACGATCGTCCGCGGCGCGGTATCCTTGCCCGCGACGTTGCGGGCGCCGACAAGGTCGACGATCTCGCTGCCGATCGAACCCACAACGGCCGTCTCGAGACCGTGCGGTCCGCGGGCGACGTAAACGCTCGGCCGCCTCGCCGGCGGTATCTTCGCCGTCTCTTTCTGAACATCGGCAACCAAGGCTTCGGCGTAGTGGGCGAGCGACTCCACGCGCTTGGGAACCCC
>DASQCY010000564.1:0-2191 GCA_035634495.1 Allostellaceae bacterium | reverse complement strand
TTGATCCGGTCGAACTCCGGGATGGCGAGGAATTTCGGAGCGTGCAGGATCGTGAAGGCCGGCTCGAAGCCTTCGAGCTCGTTGACCGGCGGTCGGATAAACATATTGCGCGAAAACAGGCTGTGCCACGCACTGTCGGTGACCACCCGGACCGGCAGGCGGTAGGCCGGATCGGCCCCGGCATAGAGGTCCTGGACGAAGATTTCATGCCCCTGGAGGTAGGCGAGCATCCGCTGGTGCAGGCTGGCGAAGCGCTCGGGGTCGACCGGCTGGTTGATCTTGCCCCACCACACAGTTTCCTTGGTGCCCGGCTCCTCGACGATGTATTTGTCCCGCGGGGTGCGGCCGGTATAGAGGCCGGTAGAGACCGAAAAGCTGCCGCCGCACGCGAGCTCGCCCTCACCGCGTCGGATCGCATGCTCGTAGAGGATCGGTATCGACTGGTTCCAATGCTGCGACCCGAGATGACGCATGCCCTGCCGATCGAGCCCAAAACGGCTCTTCATTCCGGTCATCGGATCGCCCTCTTCATCAGACGCCTCCTCCTTATGAGACTAGGCTCGCGAAGCATGTCCCCTTAGATCGCGCCGTAACACAGATGGCCGACTGTGTCAAAGTTCCCTCTGCGCGTGCGCGCTATCGACGGGCCGCGTCGGCGAGTTGAACGAGGGCCGCGCGTGCCGCCTCTGGGGTCAGGACCGGGCTAAAAACCGGTGCGGCGAAATCGAGCCGCGCGGTTTCGCCGTCGCACCGCAAATCGATCCCTTCTGGGTCGATCCCAGTCATCCGCCAGCCCGTGCTGGTGCGACCGACCAGACGGCACGCGTAATGCCCAATGGTGTCGCCGTGGTCTTCGTTCATATGTCTCAGGATCTCGAACTCGGCCGCGGCGAGCGCACCGGCGTCGAATGCAAACAGGAAGTCGGCGCCGTTGATCCACTCGATCCGGCCGAAGCCGGCGACGAGGTGGCCGCGCTCGACAGCGACTCGAAAGAGACGGAAGTCGCGAAAGCCGGCGTAGACCGCGCTTGCCGGGTGGTGTGAGACAAAGCGCCGGAGGCAGCGCGGATCATCGGTCGGTAGAGCGCGCCCGAGCAGCGTCAGGCGAGGTCCGTTCAGGGGATCGGGCTGGCCTTCGGTAGCATCAAGCAGCAGCGATACCCGCGGATCAAAGGCAATGTTGCGGCTGTGTTGCGCAAGATCAGACAGCAGGAGCAGAGGACTCGCGTCGAGGTCGACGGTGATCAGCACCAGCGAGGCGTAGGGGGCGCCATTGAGGCTGGTGGCGAGCGCCGCGCGGGTGCAGCCGCGGGCGAGCAACCGGCCGAATACGGCCGGATCGCGGGTCGTTCGGGGCTCAGACATGCGAATAGTGAGCCGCGCCGGCGCCACCGCGTCAAGGACGAGCCATCGAAATCGATAAAATAGGCAAAAGGGTTTCTGTTTGCCACTCAGGAGCCATATTTGGTGGTGACAGCACCTTCAGGCGGGCCGCCAAGCCATTTCGCGGCAACGAAGGGGTACCCAAGTGCCGAACACGATTGCTCTTGTCGACGACGACCGAAACATTCTGACGTCGGTATCCATTGCGCTCGAAGCGGAAGGTTTTACCGTACGCTGCTACAGCGACGGGGCCGAAGCTCTCAAGGGCCTTAGCGCGCAGCCGGTTGATATTGCTGTGCTCGACATCAAGATGCCGCGCATGGACGGCATGGAGCTGCTCAGCCAGCTGCGGCGGCAAAGTCACATCCCAGTGATCTTTCTAACCTCGAAAGACGACGAGGTCGACGAGCTCCTAGGCCTGCGCATGGGCGCCGACGACTACATCAAGAAACCCTTTTCGCAGCGGCTTCTGATCGAGCGCATCCGGGCGCTCATTCGGCGCGGCGAACTCGCCCGCGAGCGCGACGAGCCACAAGGCGACCCAGTGATCGTGCGCGGTCGACTGATCCTCGACCCGGCGCGGCATTTGTGCACCTGGAGTGACCAACCCGTGGAGCTTACCGTTACCGAATTCCTGATCCTTAAGTCACTCGCGCACCGCCCGGGGCACGTCAAGAACCGCGACCAGCTGATGGACGCGGCCTATGGCGAGCACATCTACGTCGACGATCGCACGATCGACAGCCACATCAAGAGGCTCCGCAAGAAGTTCAAGGCGGTCGATGCGGATTTCGCCCAGATCGAAACC
>DASQCY010000563.1:0-10374 GCA_035634495.1 Allostellaceae bacterium | reverse complement strand
GGTGCGCTACCAACGCGAGCGGCCGGGGAGAGCTGATCCATATCGATGTCATTGCACCATGTGTTGGACGAATGGTTCGAGACCGTGGTGAAACCGCGTCTCAACAAGCTCGACCGTATCGAGGCGGTTGAGCACCACATCACCGGCGATCCCCGCGACCGGAGCCGCGGTGCTGGCTGGGAATACGTCCACGTCTATATTGATGATGCTTCGCGGCTGGCCTATAGCGAGGTGTTGCGCGACGAGCGCAAGGAAAGCGCGGTGCCGTTTCTCGAACGCGCGCTCGCCTGGTTTGCCGGCTATGGCGTCACTGTCGAGCGCGTCATGACCGACAACAGCTCGGCTTATCGCAGCCACCCTTGGCGGCAGGCGTGCGGCACCTTTAGGCTGCGCTACATCCGCACCAAACCCCACACCCCGCGCACCAACGGTAAGGCTGAGCGGTTCATCCAAACCAGCCTGCGCGAGTGGGCCTACGCGCAGGCCTACACCTCCTCCCAGGCGCGCCAGTACGCTCTTGCCGATTGGCTCGGCCATTACGACACCGCTCGGCCGCACACCGCTCTGGCCAGCCGACCCCCGGCCACCCGGCTCGGCCAAAACCCGTTCCTTGGTTTGATCAAAGGGGCCGTTCCTTCGTCCCGACCTGGCTCGTCACGCTCGCTCCAGGAGGGATCCATGCTTGATGCTGTCAACAACGTCCTTGGCAACGACAACTAGGACAGTCCGGCGGCGACATGACAGTCACGAGACCAGGCTATAGAATTCGTTTCGAACATCCATCGGGAGGCGGAAGTGAGAACCACCGCGCAGCAGGTCGAGCTTCAGCCGGTTGACTTCCATAACGAGGCGCGTTTCATAAACCGAGAGCTCTCCTGGCTCGCCTTCAACGAACGCGTTCTCGCCGAAGCCGACAACCTCCGCCATCCGCTGCTCGAAAGGCTGCGTTTCCTGTCGATCTCGGCAAGTAACCTTGACGAATTCTATATGGTGCGCGTGGCTGGTCTGAAAGGCCAGTATCTCGCCGGCATCAAGACCGTGAGCCAGGATGGGCTGACGCCCGCCCAACAGCTCGAAGCGATCCGGCAGCGAGCTGGGAAGCTGATGGCGGATCAGCAGGTCACGTGGATGGGATTGCGCCGACAACTCGATGAAGCCGGCGTCGCCGTCGTAGAACCGGCCGATCTCAAACCTGGCGACCGCACCTGGCTTGAGGAGCGGTTTATGGCCGACGTATTCCCGGTGCTGACACCGCTTGCTATCGACCCCGCGCATCCCTTTCCATTTATCGCCAACCGGGGCTTCGGTTTAGTCCTCGAACTAGAGCGGATAACCGACGGCGCCCGCTTGCAGGCGCTGATCCTGATCCCATCCTCTGTCGATCGGTTCATGCGCCTGCCCGGAAAGCGGGTCCGTTTCCTGCCGATCGAGCAGATGATCGCTCTGTTTCTCGACCATCTGTTCCCGGGTTTCGCGGTGGTAGCTCAAGGTGTCTTCCGCGTTTTGCGCGACAGCGAGGTCGAGATCGAGGAGGAGGCAGAGGATCTGGTTCGGCTTTACGAAACGGCGCTCAAACGGCGTCGGCGCGGTCACGTGATCCATCTCGCGGTTGATTCCACCATGCCGGCAGACTTGCGCCGCTTCTTGATGGAGAGGCTCGATTCCGCGCCGGCTGACGTCTTTGCCAGCGACGGAATCCTCGGCCTTAACGACACTGAACAGCTAATCATAGACGATCGGCCCGACCTCGTTTTCAACCCTTATCACGCTCGCTTTCCGGAGCGTATCCGGGACTTCGGCGGGGACTGCTTCGCCGCGATCCGACAAAAGGACATCATCGTCCACCACCCTTATGAAAGCTTTGACGTTGTTGTTCAGTTTTTAGGACAGGCTGCCCGCGACCCGGCGGTCGCGGCGATCAAACAAACACTCTATCGCACTAGCGAGGACAGCCCGATCGTGCGCGAACTCGCCGAGGCTGCCGAGGCAGGAAAGTCGGTAACCGCGCTAATCGAGCTCAAGGCACGCTTCGATGAAGAGGCGAATATACGCTGGGCGCGCGATCTCGAGCGCGCCGGGGTGCAGGTGGTATACGGCTTTCTGCAGCTCAAGACGCACGCGAAAGTTTCTTTGGTCGTGCGACGCGAAGGTGGCGAGCTCTGTTCATATGTCCATTACGGAACCGGCAATTATCATCCCTACACGGCTAAAGTTTACACCGACCTGTCTTTTTTTACCTGTGATCCCGCTCTGTGCAGGGACGCTGCGCGTCTGTTCAATTACATGACGGGTTACGCGAGCCCGGCCAGCCTCGAGAAGGTGGCGGTCGCGCCGATCGATTTGAGGGCACGGCTCTGTGAGTCGATTGAAGCCGAAATCGCCAATGCGAAAGACGGCAAACCGGCTCAGATCTGGGCCAAAATGAACGCGCTGGTCGACCCGGCGATCATTGATCTCCTCTATCAGGCCTCACAAGCGGGAGTGAGCATCGATTTGGTCGTCCGCGGGATCTGTTGCCTACGGCCGGGCATCCCGGGCCTTTCCGACAATATCCGAGTTAAGAGCATTATCGGTCGCTTTCTCGAGCATGGGCGTATCGTCTGCTTCGCCAGTGGCGAGAAGCTGCCCTCGGACCGGGCCAAGGTCTTCATCAGCTCAGCAGATTGGATGCCACGGAATTTTGACGGGCGTGTCGAGGCGCTCGTACCGATTGAGAACCAGACAGTGCATCGCCAGGTGCTAGACGAGATTATGGTGGCGAACCTCCGCGACACCTTGCAGAGTTGGCGCCTCTCGCCAGATGGGAGCTATGAGCGCGTACCGGTCGATGAGGAAGCCTTCTCGGCCCACACATATTTCATGACCAATCCAAGCCTGTCGGGACGCGGCACGGCGCTCAAACGGGGCCAGCCGAGACTCGTCGTTCGCTGAATTGATGTCCGACCCGGATACCACTGCAACCGCCGGCCGCATCGCCGTTATCGACCTAGGCTCGAATTCGCTGAGGCTTGTGGTGTTCGAGCGGCTCGGCGGAGCCTTATTTCCCCTTTTGAACGAGAAGGTCATGTGCGCTCTTGGTCGAGGGATCTCCTCGACCGGCCGCCTGAATCCAGAGGGTATAACCCTGGCGCTCGTCAATTTACGTCGGTTCGTTGCGCTCGCACGCGCCCTCGGCATCGAACATCTTGCTGTGCTAGCGACAGCGGCGGTGCGCGATGCCATTGACGGCCGATCCTTCGCTGCCGAGGTCGAGCGGCAGTGCCGTGTCCCGGTCAACATCATCGAGGGTGCCGAGGAGGCACGATTGTCCGCTACCGGGGTGCTCGCCGGAATCCCCGACGCCGATGGGCTCGTCGGCGATCTTGGCGGAGGCAGCGTCGAGTTGGTTCGGGTGAGCGCAGGAATCCCTTCCCGGACCGGCGAAATCGGGCAGGTAGGCCCGGGCATCACCCTGCCACTCGGACCGCTGCGTCTGGCCGAACTCGGTGACAGCGTCAAGGCCATCTCCGAAGCGGCAGAGCGCGCGTTAAGGGCGGCCACGGTTTTACGCGCCGCACCCGGGAAAAACCTGTATCTGGTCGGCGGGGCCTCGCGTGCCATTGCCCGGCTGCACATGGAGCACACCCATTATCCGCTTCACATCATTCATCAGTACACGATTGGTCGCCGTGAGGCCGAAGCCTTCTTCGACATCATCGGGAGGCAGTCGCGCAAATCGCTCGAGAGAATCATCTCGATCACGCGTAAACGCCTCGAATTGGTACCGCCCGCGGCACTAGTTTTGCGCAAGCTGATCGCTGTAGCGGGACCGCAAAGCGTCGTTTTCTCCGCGTTCGGGCTGCGTGAGGGTTATGCCTATGGCCTTATTCCGACGTGGCAGCGGGGGCCGGATCCCCTGATCACGGCCTGCGCAGCGGTCTCCCGAAGCCAGAGCCGCTTCCACCTCGAGGGCGACCGATTGCAGGAATGGACGGCGCCTCTGTTTCCGAGTTTGACGGCGCCGAGGACGCGTCGGCTCCATCGGGCCGCCTGTTGGCTGAGCGATATCGCCTGGAGCGAGCACCCCGATTACCGCGCCGAGCTCGCTTTTACCCGCAGCCTGCGGATGCCGTTTGCCGGCATCAACCATGCCGACCGCGTATTTGTCGCCACGGCGTTGCATGCCCGCTACGGCGGCGCGGCGGACGACCCCGTCAAGGACCCGACTCGCCAGCTCCTCGATGAGCGAGCCGCCGCGGAGGTGCGAACCCTCGGTCTCGCGCTCCGTCTCGCCTACACCTTGTGCGGCGGCACCATCGATCTCTTGTCCGACGTGTGGCTCGGTCGCGAAGGGGACCGCTTGGTCCTCGAGATCCCATCGACGGGCAGCCTGTTCGTCGGTGAAGCAGTGCAGCGTCGCCTTGATGTTCTTGCCCGGTCCCTCGGCGCGACCCCGGTGGTTCGGCGGGGCGAAAGGAGACAACAACTGGCTCGAGGTTAGCCTCGTCCCGCATTGCATACTGGGGCGGCGCTTTCGTCGACTCACGATCGCCGACCATAGAATTATCAAATTCGCATCATACGCTGCGGCTGGGTTTCCACCCGCGAGGCGATCTCAGCGAATAGAGCACATCGCAACCAAAGCGGGAGATGACCTGATTCGAGCCTGCAAAAGCAGACGGCGGACGGATGCTGCTCAACGGCCCGTTGTACAACCGGTTCGACGGGCAAGCGAGAAAGGCCCGCTACAACGGCTCGCCGCGGACGAGGCGCGGCAGATCGCCGACGAGCCCCATCGCGTGGCGCATCAGCAAGCGCTTGAGGGGTGGCAGGCGGTGAACCGCGGCAAAGCCGAGATCGCGGGCGACCTGCACCGGCGCGATCGAGTTCGAGAAAAGACGGTTGAGCCCGTCGGTCACGGCGGCGAGGAGCAGCGTATCGAAGCGGCGCCATCGCTGATAGCGACCGAGCACTGCGGCGTCGCCGATGTCGAGGCCGAGCCGCCGCGTGTCGATCACCAGTTCGGCAAGCGCCGCGGCGTCGCGGATGCCGAGATTGAGGCCCTGGCCGGCAATCGGATGAATCAAATGCGCTGCCTCGCCGACAAGCGCCAGCCGGCGCGCGACGTAGCGCTCCGCCAGCATCAGCCCGAGGGAATAGATCCAGCGCGGCCCGACCGGCTTGACCACTCCAAGAAAGTTGCCGAAGCGCGCTGCAAGCTCCACCCCGAACTCCTTGTCGGGGAGCGCGATCAGCCGCGCGGCGAGCTCTGGCCGTTCGGTCCACACAATCGAGGAACGGTTGCCGGTCATCGGAAGGATTGCGAATGGCCCCGCGGGCAGAAAATGCTCCACTGCGATACCGCCATGGGAGTGCTCGTGCCACGCCGTAGTCACGATTGCCGTCTGGCCATAGCGCCATTCGACGGTGGGGATTCCCGCCGCCCGCCGCAACCCCGACTTCTTTCCCTCGGCTGCAGCAACGAGTCGACACGTAACCCGTCGCCCGTCGGTGAGAGCCACGACCGCGGCGAAAGTCGAGTTGTCGACCGAACCGACGGCGAGCGGAGCGAGGAACGACAGGCTCGGAAGGGATCGGGCACGTTCGATCAAAACATGGCGGAGCACGCGGTTTTCCACGACATAGCCGAGTGGCGCACCGGTCCGGAGCTGGCGATGGTCGTAGTGCAGAAACAGCGGCGATTCATCGTCGGCGACCCGGATTTCGCTGATCGGCTCGGCCCACGGGCCGATCTCCGGCCACAGGCCGAGAGCGACAAGAACCCGGAACGATCCGTAGGCAATCGCCGAAGAGCGGCCGTCGAAATTTTCGCCGAGAACAGCTACGGGATCGGTCGGATCCACGATCGCGACCTCAAGCCCGGCCCCGGCGCAGGCGATACCGAGCAACAGCCCGATCAGACCGCCGCCAGCGATCAACACCTCGACGTCTTGGTTCACCGCAAAAGGATGGAGTGCAACCGGCAAGCTGTCCAGATCCCGATCGGGTCAGGCGCTTTCGTGAGAGCTAGTAATCACGTAATGTCGTTGCCGTTTTGTGCCATCAAAAGATGGACAGAGTTCGGAGAAGGCCGGCACTGGAGGGGGACAGCATGGCCCGATCGATAGCATATTCAGCGCGCGGGACGGCCCGGCGCATGCGCGGATGGGCGGACACACTGGCGACGCTGAAGCGCCGCTTCCTCGAGTCGTTGGGCTTCGCGCTATTGCTCGCATGCTTTTTGCTGGTGCTGGCATTGCTGACCTATGACCCGCGGGATCCGTCGCTGAATACAGCGATCGACGCGGCACCACACAACTTTCTCGGCTATAGCGGGGCTGTTCTTGCGGATCTCCTGCGGCAGAGCCTCGGTTTTGCTGCTTTTTTGATTCCGATAGTGCTGTTCGGCTGGTGCTTTCGTTTGCTGCTAAATCGCCCGCTTGTATCGTTCTGGTTCAAAGTGGTGCTACTTCCGCTGGTTCTCGTGTTGGGAGCATTCTCGCTCTCGGTTCTTGATCTCGGGACGCTCGCTCCGGAGGCGAAGTTCGGCGGTGCTATCGGATGGGGCCTGCAAGGCCTGCTGGTGCGTGCCTCCTTAAGCCCCGCAGCATTGCCAATCTCGGTGGTGGTGGCGGGCATCGTCGGCCTGCTGTTGCTGTTGATCATGGGCCTCTCCTGGCGGGATTGGCGCGACATCGGTGAAGGGGCAGGGCGCAATATGTCTCGCATCGGCACGTTTTCCGGCCGCCGCACAATCGCAGCAGCGGGGGCAGCGGATCGGCTGGTACGCCATTGGCGGGACGGCCGCCGCCCTGATGCATCCGCGAGCGCCTCCGGCACATGCGGGCTAGGTCGACTGGCCGCTGTGACCATGTTGCCGGACCGGCGCGAGCCGCGCCTTGATCGCGGCGCATCGGGTACGCCGGACGAGGGGCGTGACCGCGGCGGGCTCATCCGCTTTATCGCGCCCAGGGCGAAGCCGCTCGTACCCGGAAAGCGTGCCGACCAGGAGCGACAGCCGACACTCGACCTCGAACCAAACGAGCAACCCTTGCTGCCCTCGCTCGAACTCTTGGCAAGACCGCAGGTAATCAAGACTGAGGAGGTCGACGAGGAAGCGCTGGGAAAAAACGCTCGCCTTCTTGAGACGGTGCTGGAGGATTTCGGCATCCGCGGTCAAATCGTGCAAGTTCGTCCTGGCCCAGTCGTGACGCTTTACGAGCTTGAGCCAGCACCAGGGATCAAGGCCTCGCGGATCATTGGGCTCGCCGACGACATCGCACGCTCGATGAGCGCGATCTCGGTGCGGGTTGCTGTTGTGCCCGGACGCAACGTGATCGGCATCGAGCTGCCGAACCGCAGAGCCGAAACTGTTTTTCTGCGTGAACTTCTTGGCTCCCCGGTCTATGACAAGCATCCCGGACGTCTCGCTTTGATCCTGGGAAAGGATATTTCCGGCGAGCCGGTCCTCGCCGACTTGGCAAAGATGCCGCATTTGTTGATCGCGGGGACGACAGGGTCCGGGAAGTCGGTCGGCATCAACACGATGATCTTGTCTATCCTGTACCGGATGCCACCCGACCGTTGCAAATTCATCATGGTCGATCCGAAGATGCTGGAACTTTCAGTCTACGACGGGATTCCGCATCTCCTTGCCCCAGTGGTCACCGACCCGCGCAAAGCCGTCATGGCGCTCAAATGGACGGTGCGCGAAATGGAAAACCGTTATCGCAAGATGTCAAAGCTTGGGGTGCGCAACATTGACGGGTTTAACGGGCGGCTCGTCGAGGCGCAGCGCAATGGCGAGAGCCTGATCAGCAAAGTGCAAACGGGCTTCGATCCGGAAACTGGTCGGCCGATCTTTGAGTCACAACCCTTCGACACCAGCGAGCTGCCCCTGATCGTCGTCGTGGTAGACGAGATGGCGGATCTGATGCTGGTTGCTGGCAAGGAGATCGAAGCGGCGATCCAACGGCTGGCGCAAATGGCGCGCGCTGCCGGTATCCACATTATCATGGCTACTCAGCGCCCGTCGGTTGATGTTATCACGGGCACCATCAAGGCGAATTTCCCCACCAGAATTAGCTTTCAGGTGACGTCGAAGATCGACAGCCGCACGATCCTCGGTGAAGGAGGTGCCGAGCAGCTCCTGGGTCGCGGCGACATGCTCTACATGGCGGGTGGTGGCCGCATCACGCGCGTCCACGGTCCCTTTGTCTCTGACGAGGAGGTCGAGCGCGTCGTGTCGTTCCTCAAGACGCGCGGAGAGCCAGATTACATCGACGAAATCACCGAGGATGATGGCGGCCCACTCGACCTGCAGGCAAACGAAGACGACGGTGATGCTGGCGACGTGCTCTATGGACAAGCTGTTGCTGTAGTATGCCGTGAGCGCAAAGCCTCGACCAGCTTCGTGCAGCGCCATCTGCAAATCGGGTACAATCGCGCCGCTCGCATCATCGAGCGGATGGAAGCCGAGGGCATCGTCAGCGCTGCCAACCACGTCGGAAAGCGCGAGGTCTTGGCCCGTGGCGGCGATTGACCGCACTCGACGGCGGCCCTGGCCGCACGACGATGATGAAACGGAACAAGTCGAGATCGTGAGTAATCGCCTTAGCGGCGACAGAGAGTCGACCTTCGTCGAGCGGTGTTGTGTTCGCCGGCGTGTTATTGTTGCGTCCCTCCTGCCCGCGATGACGATGTTGCAGGCCGCCCTCTCGAACGCAGCGGTTTCACCGCCGCCGGTCGCGCTGACCGCAATGGACTTGGACGACTTGCGACGTATCACCGCATATCTGAACGGCATACATACAATGACCGCCCGGTTCCGGCAGTCTTCCACGAGTGGCGGTACCGCCACCGGAAGCTTATGGATGGCTCGGCCCGGCCGGATGCGGTTCGAATATGACCCACCTTCGCCGATCCTGCTAATCGCGGACCGCTTCTATGTCTATTATGTTGACAAACAGCTCGCCGAGATGTCGAAAGTCGGGTTGAAGTCGACGCCGGCATGGTTTCTGTTGCGCGACCCCATTACCTTTGACGATCTTGTCATCAACCGCTTTGAGCGAGGCGCGAACGCGTTGGCCATTACTGTCACCCAGCCCACAGAACCGGACAACGGCAGTCTGACCATGGTCTTCAACAGTCAGCCGCCGGCACTGCGGCAGTGGACGATCGTTGATCACCAGCGGAAGACGACGACGGTTTCGATCTTTGACGCACAGTTCGGGGTGGCGCTCGACCCGGAGTTGTTTGTATATCACGATCCGTTTGCCGCCGGGCGCCGCCAATATCAACCTTGAGTTCAACCTCCGATGCCCGTTTACCACATGCCGCTCGTCGGCATCCCCAGCTGCCTCCGCACGGTCAAAGAGCGAGTCTTCCACGGGGTAAACGAGAAATATCCGAATGCGGTGATCGATGCCGCGGGGTGTCTGCCGGTATTGATCCCGGCGGTCGGGTCGAAGGTCGATGTCCGCGCGCTGCTCGACCGGCTCGATGGGCTGTTGCTGACCGGCAGTCCGTCGAATGTCCATCCCAGCCATTACGGCGCCGAGCCGAGCCATCCCGAAATCCTGCACGATCCGGAGCGCGATGCGACGACGCTGCCTCTGATTCGCGAAGCGGTCCGGCGCGACCTACCAATCTTGGCGATCTGTCGCGGTATCCAGGAGCTGAACGTGGCGCTTGGCGGTACCTTGCACCAGCGGGTGCACGAGGTCCCCGGCCGACTCAATCACCGCTCGCCAAAGGACTCCCCCGACGGCCCATATGGACCAGCCCACAGCGTTGCGCTGACCCCGGGCGGACTTCTGGTGTCGCTCGCCGGCGCCGCCGAGGTGATGGTCAATTCGTTGCATTCCCAAGGTATCGATCGTCTTGCCGACATACTTCGCGTCGAGGCGCGGGCACCTGACGGACAGATCGAAGCGGTTAGCCTGCCGGAGGCGCGATTCGTCGTCGGCGTGCAGTGGCACCCCGAGTACAAAGCCCTTGGGAACCCGCTCTCCAGGGCCCTGTTCTCGGCCTTTGCCGAGGCATGTGGCGCGACCACCAGGGAATCCTATCTGTTCTCAACACGGTATGAGGAAATTGCGATTAGTTCCGGAGCGTAGCATGCATTTTTGCCGCTGCCGACATGCATAAATCGCCGCTTTGTTTTCTCTAGCACCGCCACCAATTAGTGATCCCCGAAGCGGAGAGAGCACACAAAGCTCTCCTGAGAACGGGCCTGTCTCCCCTGTGGGCCCGGTTTCCCCAAACGCTTCTGGACATGTAGGCGCCCGGTCTTCCCCCCCGACCGGGCGCCGACGTTTTTTAGCCGTTGTTCTCGTGCACAGGTTGCCTAGGCCGTTGTCACATGCTTCATTACGTTTTGAACTCCGGTTGACG
>DASQCY010000562.1:0-3840 GCA_035634495.1 Allostellaceae bacterium | reverse complement strand
GTTGAAGCAGGCGTAGCCGAAGACGTGGCTCATTGCGTCGTGCTTGGCGATGTGGCGGCCTGGCTTGCCGATAATCAAGGCGAGCTCGCCTTCGTAATCGAAGTCGCCCGAAATTTTCGGGCACACCATCGGCTGGTTGTGTGCCACGAGCGTGTTTACGAGCCGCAAAAAGACCGACGGGTTCTCGGGCGGCGCGCCACCGGCCTCGGCGGCGTGAGCGCGATAGTTGCGGCCAGCGCAGATGATCTTGTCGGGATCAGTGATCGGCGGCAGCAGTGTGACTTGCGACAGCGCCATATCCGTTGCGGCGCTGTCAACCTCGGCGGCCGCACCGGCAAGCGCGCCGCTGGCGATCGCGGCGCGCAAGGTCGGGTACCGATCGCCGAGCCGGCGCCCCAAATCCACGATCCCGCCACCGACGACTGCGCCGTAGGAGCTGTGCCCCGAAGCCGTAAAGCTGATCAGTTTCATGATGCGCCCTCCCGCGATGACGAGCGCGGAGTATACGGGATTTCGCTTAACGCTGGCGATCCCCGAGGCGGATCACCTGGCGCGAAGCCAATGCCGCAATCCGCATTGTATTGTCGCTCCAAGTCGACAATCCGCGCGCCTGCTACAAGCCGATCTGCAAGCAGATCCGCTGCGCTCCAGCTCGCATTCGTGACCCGTGCGGCTCGCTAGCTCAGCTCGCGCGTTCCGAACGAGGTCGCCGCTGACTGTGCACTGGCGAAGGAGATTCGAACCCTCAGTCTCCGCAACAGACGACGCTTGCGAGGTCGTCGTTTTTTCTTATTCCGGCGGCGTGCTCGACGCAGCCCACGCGCAAGAGCACTCGTGAAATGCGCGTCCAAGCTGACCAATCGCCCGATGAACTGACTTGATGAGATCAGAAAGTTGATCTGGCCCCAACTTGTGGTGCCTGACATAGCTCTGGACGAGCTTGACCGTTAAATGGGGATCTACCTCTTCGGTATTCACGAAAACACCTCTCTCACTTTGCTTTAACTGTCATATACAGAAGCTGAACGCGGTTTAAAGCAGATCATGCCTTATCGGCTAATTCCCTAAGCCCTTTGTAATCTCTTAGTTCCTCCCTTTAGCTTTAGCCTCTCACCTGCGGGATAAGCTTCGCCCAGCGGTCGAGGATCGGTAGGATCTCGTCTTCTTTGGCCGGGGGCAGGCGCACCGTCATGCGGGTAACACCAAGATCGCGGTTATGCCGCAATACGGCCAAATCCTCCGGCGCGCCGCCCAAGGTCACCGATAGCGACGCGGGGTCGCGGCCGGCTTCCTCGGCCAGTTTGCGGAAGCGTGGCATGAAATCCTCCGGGCTACCCGAGCCGGCGCTCGGCGCTGCGGGCAGGAT
The DNA here is from genome assembly GCA_035634495.1 of Allostellaceae bacterium. GTDB lineage: Bacteria > Pseudomonadota > Alphaproteobacteria > ATCC43930 > CGMCC-115725 > AP-15. Next base: position 2,474 of record DASQCY010000562.1, on the reverse strand, counting down.
CCCGTCGCCGTAGCGGATCGCGCGCCGCGCGGCGAGACGGAAGGCTCCGCCGACGATCACCGGAGGATGCGGCTGTTGAACCGGTTTCGGCCGAGTCTGCATCGGTGGGAAATCGACGATCTGGCCGTGATACTCGGCGGTATCCTTGGTCCAAATCTGCTTCATCGCCTCGATCTGCTCGCGCATTTTCAAGGTGCGGGTCTCGTAAACGGCGCCGTGATCTTCCACCTCCTCGGCATTCCAGCCGCAGCCGATACCGAACAGGAAGCGGCCTGTCGATACCTGGTCAAGGGATGCGACGAGCTTTGCGGTCTGTATCGTGTCGCGCTGGATGACCAAGCAGATAGCGGTGCCGAGCTTAAGCCGCTTGGTGACGGCAGCTGCGGCGCTCAAGGTGACGAACGGATCCATCACGTCGAAATACTCTTTGGTCAGCGCCGCTTCGCCGAGAGGATGGGTGAACCGGCGAGTCACCGGCATGTGCGAGTGCTCCGCCACCCACAGCGAGTCAAAGCCGCGCTGCTCCAGCGCGACCGCCAGATCGGTCGGCGCCATCGAATAATCGGTAAAAAAGATCGCTGCCCCGATTTCCATGTCATCCCCTCTCAGCCGTAATGAGTTGCCAGAACCCGCGGGGGCACTGCCCCGCTAGCGGCGTCAGCGCGCCGGTCTCGCCGTCGATGCGATAGGAGGCCAAACGGCCGGGCACGATGCCGGTGGCGAAGAAGAGGCAGCCCTCTGGATCGAGCTCGAAGGCTCAGCGGTCGTGCGGTCGACGGTGACAGCGCGGGTGAGAATCTGCCGAAGCCGCGGGACCACCTGCTCGCCGAAGAGGCTCATCGAGCGCTCAACCATGTCGTAGGGCATCGCCCCGAGCTTGAAGATCATCGCCAATCCCATCAGGTCGAGCTGGTTCGCCAGGCGCAGGATGGTGTTCGCCACCCTCTCCGGGCCGCCCAAGATCACCATGTCGTTCGCGACGATCTGATCGAAGCTCATGGCGTGCAACATCGGCGCCTGTCGGCGCCAAAAATCGTAGCTGTCGGGTAGTTTGCCGTCCCGCGTAAACTGGGTGTAGCGGTTCCAGAGTTCCCAGTACTGCAGTAGATACGGCCGCGTCTCGGCGGAGGCGCGGGTATCAGTGTCGGCGACATAAATCTCGCGCATCAAATACAGCCGCGCCGTCGGCGGGTGCCCATGGGCTGTCTGCGCCTCCCGGTAAAGCGTCTGATCGCGCTTCGCCTGCTCTACTATCGAGTCGATCTGCGCGAACGGAATGTCGTACTCCGCCGCCCAGCGTAAAGATTCCTCGCTCTGCGCGCTGACGAGAAACGGCGGGTGCGGACGCTGCACGAGCGGCGGTGATAGCGGCGCGTCCTTCCGGACCGTCCAGTACTTGCCATGATGGACGAAATTCTCGTCAGCCCAGACACGCCGGATGATCTCGAAGGATTCGAGGAACATCTCGCGCGACCTCTCTTGATCGACGCCGAATGCCTCGAATTCCGGCGGGCGCAGCCCACGGCCCAACCCCATATCGAAACGTCCGCCGGTCAGATTGTCGAGCATCGCCGCCTCCTCGGCGACAAGCAGCGGGTGCCGGAACGGTAGGATATTGACCATGCTGCCGAAGCGGATGCGCTGCGTCGTTCGCGCCGCGGCGGCGATCAGCAAATTGGGCGAGGGGACCGGCGCCGTCGGCTGCAGATGATGCTCAAAAAACCAGATCTGATCGATGCCGATACGTTCCGCGAGCTCGACTTCTTCCAGCTGGCGCCGGAACATTTCCGTATGTGTCGAATTTTTGCGCGGGGTCGTGGTCGACCAGATTGCGAGTCGCATCTCCCACCCTCCCGGTTCAGACGACGGCTTGCCGCGCGCGGCAGCCAGCTGGTTTTATCGTCCCCTCCGCGGCGGGTTTCGTCAAGCACCCCCGGTTCTTTTCGTAGGAGCAGATATTCAAAGCTGATTGAGGGACCAGAAGTTCGAATTCGGCGCCCTCCATCGGCGAGTCCGCAAACTTTCCGTCCCTCTCGGTGATGACGCCTCGTTGCGCTGTTCGGGCGAGCCGCGTCCCGCACGAGCCAGCACACAATTTGCTGTCCCTCCAGCGGGGCTCGGCCGCGGCATACGCAAATCACCGCCTGGCTAGACGAGGACTGCGGCGCGGACGAGGGTTACGACGCCATCGGGCGGACGAGCGGGTGCTGAACGACGCCCTTTCGATCTATTTCGGTAATGCGACCCTCGCGAGTGCGTTTGTCGCCCGGTGGTGCATCGGGCAACGGCCGATGGCGTGTTCCAGGTGAACCCGGTTCGCGAGCATCGCCGAGCGGAAGCTGCACCGACGGCAGTTGGCTGAGGACGGGAAAAACGCTACAGCGTCACTGGCGTCGACGATAGGCGAATGCGGCCATGCATGCGCTGATGATAGCGCGCGACACCCGGCAGGCCCAATCTGGAGCGTCGCAACC
>DASQCY010000561.1:0-2711 GCA_035634495.1 Allostellaceae bacterium | reverse complement strand
GTCAAGGATATCGAGAAAGCGCAGCGCTACCCAAACGCCTGCAAGGACGAGCACGGCCGGCTGCGCGTCGCCGCCGCTACCGGCACGGGTGCGGACGGGATCGAGCGCGGAGAAGCGCTGTTCGCCGCGGGGCTCGACGTGCTGGTCGTCGACACCGCGCACGGCCACTCCCAGCGGGTGTTGCAGACGGTCAGCCAAATCCGCCGCCTGTCGAACTACACCCAGCTGGTCGCCGGCAATGTGGTGACCGCCGAGGGCGCCCAGGCCCTGATCGAGGCGGGCGCCGATGCCATCAAGGTCGGCATCGGCCCGGCGTCGATTTGCACGACCCGGGTTGTCGCCGGGGTCGGCGTCCCGCAATTCACCGCGATCGTCGATACCGTCGCCGAGTGCCGCAAGGCTAGTGTGCCGGTGATCGCCGATGGCGGCGTCAAATTCTCCGGCGATCTCGCCAAGGCGATCGCCGCCGGAGCGGATTGCGCGATGCTCGGCTCGCTTTTTGCCGGGACCGACGAGAGCCCGGGCGAGGTTTTCCTATATCAGGGCCGCAGCTACAAATACTACCGCGGGATGGGCTCGGTCGGAGCGATGGCGCGCGGTTCGGCCGACCGCTATTTCCAGCAGGAGGTAACAAGCACGCTGAAGCTCGTACCCGAGGGGGTCGAGGGGCGCGTGCCGCACAAGGGACCGGTCGGCAACATCATCCACCAGCTGATCGGTGGGTTGCGGGCGGCGATGGGCTATACCGGCAACCGCACGATCGACGAGATGCAGAAGAACTGCACCTTTGTGCGGATCACCCCGTCGGGGCTGCGTGAGAGCCACGTGCACGACATCGCGATGACCCGCGAGGCGCCGAACTACCCGGCGGACCGCTGACCCCGGGAGCCGTTTGACACCGGGCGCGCAGGTCGCCGCCGCGATCGACATTTTGGCCGCGATCGACCCGGGCGAGCGGCCGGCCGACGATGTCGCGGCCGATTATTTTCGGCGCCGGCGCTATATCGGCGCCAAGGATCGCGCGCACATTGCCGGTCACGTCTACATCGTGCTGCGTCACCGCCAAGCGCTCGACTGGTGGGCCCGAAGACATCCGGTTGATATCGGGCCAAGAAGTCGGCTGCTGGCCGCTCTCGTGCTGGCCGAAGGATGGCGTCCCGAGGTCATCACAGCATGCTGCGATGGCCACCGGTTCCGGCCGGCGCCGCTGAACGAGGCCGAAGATCGTCTGGTGCGCGGTCTTGCCACGCGCACCCTGCGCCATCCCGAGATGCCGCGAGCGGTAGCGAACGATCTGCCGGACTGGCTCGAACCCTATCTCGAACGGGTCTTCGGCAGAGGGCTGGAGCGCGAGGTGGCAGCGCTCAACGCGTCGGCACTGATCGATCTGCGGGCCAACCTGCTCAAAGCTGACCGCGAGACGGCGCGCCGCGCGCTCGCCGCTGAGGGGATCACAGCCGAACCGACACCTTGGTCACCCGTCGGCTTGCGGCTCACCGAGCGGGTGCCGCTCGGCGGGCTCATCGCGTTCAAGGAAGGTCTCGTCGAGGTGCAGGATGAAGGCTCGCAGATCACCGCACTCCTCGCCGATGCCCGGCCCGGGATGCGGGTCGTCGACTTCTGTGCCGGAGCCGGTGGCAAGACCCTGGCGCTTGCCGCCGGTATGGCCAACCGCGGCAAGCTTGTCGCCTGCGACGTCTCGGCCCGCCGGCTCGAGCGCGCAGTGCGCCGGCTGCGCCGTGCCGGGGTCGGCAATGCCGAGCGGCGCGTGCTGACGAGCGAGCGCGACAAATGGGTCAAGCGTCACGCCGGTGGCTTCGACCGGGTATTGGTCGACGCACCCTGCCTCGGCACCGGAACCTGGCGCCGCAACCCCGGTGAGAAGTGGCGCGTCACCCCCGAAGATCTAGCCGATCTGATTGTTCGACAGCAGCAGATCCTCCGCAGCGCCGCGCGGCTTGTTCGCCCGGGCGGGAGGCTCGTCTACGCGACCTGCTCGGTGTTGCACGAGGAGGACGAGGCGCAAGCCGAAGCCTTTCTCGCCGCCGAGCCCGAATTTTCTGTGGTGCCCGCCGCATGCGCCTGGAACGAGACGATTGGCGGGCCCTCGCCGGGCGGCGACCGTTATCTCCGGCTGACCCCGGCGCGCCACGGTACCGACGGCTTCTTTGTCGCCATCTTCGAGCGCCAGCCATGTCCGACCGCATCTTGATCCTCGATTTCGGCAGCCAGGTGACCCAGCTGATCGCGCGCCGGGTGCGCGAGAGCGGGGTCTATTGCGAGATCCACCCGTACACGATCGGCGAAGACCAAATCCGTGACTTCGCGCCGCGCGCGATCATCCTGTCCGGCGGCCCCGCGTCGGTGACCCAAGGCACTGCGCCGCGCGCGCCGGAACTCGTCTTTCGGCTCGGTGTCCCGGTGTTCGGGATCTGCTACGGCATGCAGACGATGTGCGATGAATTGGGCGGCCGAGTTGCCCTAAGCGAGCATCAGGAGTTCGGTCGGGCCTTTATCGATATCCTCGACGACTGCCTGCTGTTCGACAGACTGTGGCCGAAGGGCGCGCGCGAGCAGGTGTGGATGAGCCATGGCGACCGGGTCGACACGTTGCCGGCGGGTTTCCGTGCGGTCGCCGCGAGCGAGGCCGCACCCTATGCCGCGATCGCTGACGACGACAGGCGCTTTTACGGCGCCCTTTTTCATCCCGA
>DASQCY010000560.1:0-1892 GCA_035634495.1 Allostellaceae bacterium | reverse complement strand
GGCCGGATCGGCAGCCCGTCGCTGGTGGTCTGCCTCGATTCCGGATGCGGCAATTACGACCAACTCTGGCTGACGACGTCGCTGCGCGGTATCGCGTCGGGCACGTTGACCGTCCGGGTGCTCGACGAGGGCGTCCATTCGGGCGACGCCTCCGGTGTCGTTCCTTCGAGCTTTCGCATTCTGCGCCGGCTCTTGTCCCGCCTCGAGGATGAGGAAACCGGGGCTATCCGCCCGGAGGAGCTCTACGTGCAGGTTCCGTCCGAACGGGTCGCGCAAGCCCGGCGCGCTGCGGCGTCGCTGGGCGACACGGTCTATACCAAGTTTCCGTTGATGCCCGGCATGTCGGCGATGAGCGAGGATCTGACCGAGCTCGTGCTCAATCGCACATGGCGCCCACAATTGGCCGTCATCGGCGTCGACGGCCTGCCCGATCCGCTAAACGCTGGCAACGTGCTGCTGCCCTCGACCGTCGCCAAGCTGAGCCTGCGTTTGCCGCCGACCTTGGATCCGGATGCGGCCGGCGATAGCGTTCGCACGCTGCTGGAGAAAGACCCGCCTTACGGGGCGCGGGTCGAGTTCGAGCCGGGATCGAGTGCGGCCGGCTGGAACGCGCCGGCCCTAGCGCCGTGGCTCGAGCATTCGCTGGAGCGCGCCTCCGAGGCGGCCTTCGGAGCGCCGCCGGCGTACATGGGCGAAGGGGGCAGCATCCCGTTCATGGCGATGCTCGGGGAAAAGTTCCCGCAGGCGCAGTTCGTCGTCACCGGCGTGCTCGGCCCCCACTCCAACGCGCACGGCCCGAACGAATTCCTGCACATCCCAACCGGCAAACGCGTCTCGATCGTGATCGCCCAGGTCCTCGCCGACCAGCACGCTCAGTCACGCGGGCCTTAGGTTGGCAAAGCGGTCGTGATTGGCTGCGTCGCTTCCGCGAGCCAGCGCGCCGTTTCGGGATCGACGAGCGGGGTCAGCGTCTCGCGGACCCTGGTATGATAGGCATCGAGCCAGGCGATCTCTTCCTGATCCAGCAACGAAGGGTCGATCAGGTTGCGGTCGATCGGCGCTAGGGTCAGGGTCTCGAAGCCGAGCATCTCCCGCTCGGCCGCGTCTTCGACGGGCTGCACCAGCACCAGGTTCTCGATGCGAATGCCGTAGGCGCCGGTCTTGTAATAGCCGGGCTCGTTCGAGACGATCATCCCGGGCAATAGGGCCTGCCCGTTCGGTGCCTTCGAGATGCGCTGCGGGCCTTCATGGACGCCGAGATAGCTGCCGACCCCGTGCCCGGTGCCGTGGTCGTAGTCGAGTCCCTTCAGCCACAGCGCGCGGCGCGCAAATGCGTCGAGCTGCGTCCCGGTGGTCCCCTTGGGAAAGCGCGCCAGAGCTAGCGCAATGTGGCCTTTTAGCACCCGCGTGAAACGGTCGCGCATCTCGGGGCTCGGCTCGCCCAGCGCCACGGTGCGCGTCACATCGGTTGTGCCGTCGAGATATTGGGCACCGGAGTCGAGCAGGTAGAGGCTGCCCGGTTCGAGACGTTTCTCGGTCTCCGGCGTCGCGCGATAGTGCACGATCGCACCGTTCGACGCCGCACCTGATATCGTCGGAAAGCTCAGATCGCGAAAATGCTCTCCCTCGCGGCGGATCGCCTCGAGCCGGTCGCTGGCGGCGATTTCGGCAAGCCCGCCTTTCGGCGCCTCACGCGCGAGCCAGGCGAGAAACCGGGTCAATGCCATGCCGTCGCGGCGGTGCGCCGCCCTCGTGCCTTCGACCTCGACCGGATTCTTGCACGCCTTGGGCAATAGGCAAGGATCGGCGGCGCGATGGATTTTCGCGCCCGCCGCTTCGAGGCGGTCGAAGACCCAGGACGCCGCGCTTGCCGGATCGACCTGTACGCGGCC
>DASQCY010000559.1:0-4743 GCA_035634495.1 Allostellaceae bacterium | reverse complement strand
ATTTCTCCGGTACCGGATTGAGCCAGACCGCCCGCGGATAGGCCCCGAACAGGCGGCGCAGCCAGACCTTACCCGGCTCATCGTTCCAACGCTCGACGCTGCCGCCCTCCTTTTCGATCTCGTAGGGGCTCATGCTCGCGTCACCCACGAGAACGATCCGGTAACTCGAATTGTAAGTGCGGATGAGTTCCATGACCGGCACCTGCTCGACATGGCGCCGTCGCGAATCACGCCACACCGAATCATAGATGCAGTTGTGAAAGTAGAAGTGGATCAGGTGCTTGAATTCCGCGCGCGCTGCCGAAAACAATTTCTCGCAAATGCGAACGTGATCTTCCATCGATCCGCCGACATCGAGAAACAGCAACAGCTTCACAGCATTGTGCCGCTCAGGCACGAGCTTGAGATCGAGCCAGCCGGCGTTGTGCGCGGTCGATTTTACGGTGCCGCCGAGATCGAGCTCTTCGGCAGCACCCTCGCGCGCGAATTGCCTCAGCCGGCGTAACGCCAGCTTAATATTGCGGGTGCCGAGTTCGATGGTGTCGTCGAGATTGCGAAACTCACGGCGGTCCCAGGCGTTGACTGCACTGCGGTGGCGCCCTTCCCCTCGCCCGATCCGCACGCCTTCGGGGTTATACCCGTAGGCGCCGAACGGCGAGGTGCCGGCGGTGCCGATCCATTTGCTGCCGCCTTGGTGGCGGGACCATTGTTCGGCGAGACGCTGCCGCAATGTCTCCATCAGCTTTTCCCAGCCGCCCAGCGCCTCGATCAGCCGCTTTTCCTCCTCCGTCAGAAGGCGCTCGGCGAGTTTGCGCAACCAGGACTCGGGGATGGCGGTCTGCGGATCGGCCGGGGTTTCGATCCCCTTGAAGCAGCGGCCGAAGACCCGATCGAAGCGGTCGAGGTGCCGTTCATCCTTGACCAGCGCCGTGCGTGCCAGGAAGTAGAAGTCCTCGATGTCGAAGGCGGCGAAGCGCTTGTGCATCGCCTCTATGAGGGTCAGGTATTCGGGCAGCGAGACCGGCACCTTTGCCTCGCGCAGCTCGGCAAAAAACGAAAAAAACACGGCTATGAGCCGCCGCGCTCGCGCCGATGCAGAAAAGCCAGGCGTTCGAAAAGATGCACGTCCTCTTCGTGCTTCAGCAAGGCACCGTGCAGTGGCGGGATCAGTTTCGCTGGATCGCGGGTTTTCAGCGCCTCCGGGGAGATATCATCGACGAGCAGCAGCTTGATCCAGTCGAGCAGCTCTGAGGTTGAGGGCTTCTTCTTCAACCCGGGAGCTTGACGGATATCGTAAAAAATCGTCAGTGCCTCGTGCACCAGCTCATGTTTCAAATCGGGAAAATGTACGTCGATGATTTGCTGCATGGTCTCGCGGTCAGGAAATCGGATGTAATGGAAGAAACAACGGCGCAGAAAGGCGTCCGGCAGCTCTTTCTCGTTGTTGGAGGTGATGATGACTATCGGGCGATGTCTGGCCTGGATCGTGCGGCGCGTCTCATAGATGTAGAACTCCATCCGATCGAGCTCGAGCAAAAGATCGTTGGGGAACTCGATATCGGCCTTGTCTATCTCGTCGATCAGCAGGACCGGTGCTTGCGCCGCCTCGAACGCTTCCCAGAGTTTTCCCGGCACGATGTAGTTGGCGATATCGTGTACCCGCTCGTCGCCGAGCTGGCCGTCGCGCAGACGAGACACCGCATCATATTCGTAGAGCCCTTGCTGCGCCTTTGTCGTCGATTTGATGTGCCAGGTGATCAGGTCTCTGGCGATGCCGCGGGCGACCTCGTGGGCGAGGATCGTCTTGCCAGTCCCGGGTTCGCCCTTGACGAGCAACGGGCGCTCGAGTGCGATCGCGGCGTTGACCGCGATCCGAAGATCCTGCGTGGCCACATAGGTGTCGGTGCCCTCGAAACGTCGCATGCTCGCCCAATTCCCAGTCATTCCATATGCGCGCGATGACATAACCCGAGCTTTGCGATGACGCCAGTCAGACGACAGCTCCCGCGATCCCGTCGACCGACGGATCGTCTTCTTCGGGCGGTTCTCGGGGTTTTGCTGCTCGCCTTGATGTTTGTCCCGGCGCGAGATCCCGTTACGCACGGTTTGACTATCCGGGGGCGCCCCTCGGCAGAGCTCGCCTTCCTACTCTTTCTCGTCGCGGTCGCGGCCGTGGCGCGCCCGCAAATCATCGCGGCGCGTCCCACAGCCCGCATCCTCGCGGTGGTCGTCGCGGCGATGGCGGTGCTCAATCTGGTCGATGCCGCGACCCCGACCTTGCTCGGCCGGGACCTGAACCTCTATTGGGATCTCCCGCACCTTCCCTCACTCTTCGGGCTCGCCGGCGCGGCGGCCGGTTTTTGGCGCATGTCGGGCGCGGTTGCCTTTCTTGGCTTCGCAATATTCCTGCTGATTGCCGGAATCACCCGGATTTGGCGCGAGGTGCTCTCGGTCTTGACCGATCGGCGTCTCGCGCTCGGGTTCGCAGTTCTGCTCGGCGTGGCAATGGACGTGACGGCTTTCATGCCGGCCGAAGAGCGGCCGCTCGCGACGGAGCTGGGGCTCGATATCATTCGGCAGTCAGTGGCGGTGGTGCATAGACGGTTTGCCGCAACAGGAGGCGGAGGGCCCTATGCCGCGGCCCTCTCGGTGCCGGGACCGCCACACAGCGACCTCGCCGGGCTCAAACGCCGTGACGTCTATCTTGTCTACCTCGAATCCTACGGCACCACGGTATTCGACACGCCGGAGTTCCGCGCCGGGCTCAGCCAATCGTTGAGCCAATTCGAATCCTCGTTGCGCGGCGCCGGCTACACTATTGCTTCCAACCGGTTGGTCTCCCCGACCTTTGGCGGCGGCTCCTGGCTGGCCCATGCAACTCTCGCAAGCGGGGTTCGTCTCGATGACCCGGTCGTCTACTCGTTGCTGCTCGATTCCGGGCGCAAGCTCTTGCCCGCTTACTTCAAGGATGCGGGGTGGCGCACTGTTGACATCGCCCCCGGCATCAAGGCCCCATCCGCAAGAGCGACGACCGCCTGGGGCTTCGATCGCGAGATCTTCGCCAACGAACTTGATTACCGAGGCCCATCATTCGGCTGGTTCGCGATCCCTGATCAGTTCACACTCGATCGTGCAGCGACGATACGCTTGGGGCTCGGCCCCGCACCGCCAGTATTCACTCAATTGGTCTTGGTTTCGAGCCACATTCCGTTCGCGCCGGTGCCGCCCTACCTTGCCGATTGGGACGATTCCGGCACCTTTGCCAGCGTTCCCGCCACAGTTATGGGGAAGGTCTGGCGTCAACCCGACTGGAGCCGGCTTGCGCCCGAATATCTGGACAGCTTGCGCTATGATTTTGCCGTGCTCGGGGGCTGGCTCACTAGCCGCATGAACGGGGACGGGCTCGTCATCCTGCTCGGCGATCATCAGCCTCCGGCGATCGTGGGAGGCCAACCCCAGCCGCCCTGGACCGTCCCGATCCACGTGTTGTCGCGGGATCCCGACTTGGTCGCGCCTTTCGTCGCCGAGGGGTATGTTTCGGGAATCTTTCCAAACCAGGCACCGCCGCACCCGGGTATGGAGACATTTCTCGCGCGCTTTCTCGCTGCGTTCGACCGGCCCAGCTGATCACGGATCGCCGAACGGCTAAGGGCCGAGCAGTTCGTCCAGCGTCGCCGCCAGGCGCGTGAGATCCGCGTCGCTCGACAGCCGATGGTCGCCTTCCTTGACAAGAATGACCACGACGTCCCGGCTCCGGAGGCGCTCGGCGAGGCGCAAGCTCGTCTGCCAGGGAACCGCGTCGTCGAGCATGCCGTGCAGCAGGCGCACCGGGCATGTGAGGGGGATCTCGGCGCGCGTTACGAGATGGCGGCGGCCGTCTTCGAACAAGCTAAGCCGATGGGTGTAGCCAATCGGGTCGTATTGCGAGGGCAAGGTGACCGCGCCGGTTTCCCAAAGCTCCTTGCGCTGCGCCGCATCGAGCCGCGGCCAGACGAGATCCTCGGTGAAGTCGGGTGCCGCAGCGATCCCGACGAGCGCGTAAATTCGGTCGATTCGCGCGAGCGCGGCGAGCAGCATGATCCAGCCGCCCATGCTCGAGCCGATCAGGATCTGTCGACCCTCGGTCAGCGCATCGAGAACGGCGATCGCGTCCTCTGACCAGCGGCCGATCGTCCCAACGCCGAAATCGCCGCTCGACGCGCCGTGTCCGAAATAATCGAACCGCACATAGGCATGCTCACGGCGGCGGCAGTATTCATCGAGAAACGACGCCTTGGTCCCAGTCATTTCCGAACGGAAGCCACCGAGGAACACCACACCCGGACCGCGACCGGCGAGCCGCTGGTATGCGATTGTTGCACCATCGCTACGTGGTAGTATGCCCGAGCTACTCATTGGAGGTTTTTGCGGCGCGCGGAATGGACGACGATAACACCGGACCCGCTCCGCCAAAAGGCCGCCCCCCAGCGGTATTGCAGATTGTCCCGCGCCTCGTCTCGGGCGGAGCCGAGCGCGGTACCGTCGAGCTCGCCGGGGCACTCGTCGCCGCGGGGTGGACCTCGTACGTGGCTTCCGGCGGCGGCCCATTGGAGCGCGACATCGTCCGGTCGGGCGCCACCCACTTGACCCTGCCGCTCGCCTCGAAAAACCCGCTGCTGGTGCGCCGCAACGCCACCCTACTGGCGCGGTTAATTCGGCGTCTGGGCATCGACATCGTCCATGTCAGGAGCCGCGCCCCGGCAT
>DASQCY010000558.1:0-13664 GCA_035634495.1 Allostellaceae bacterium | reverse complement strand
GATATCGAGCTTTACGCTCCCTGGCGCCGACTGCTATCGACCCTCACTTCTCACGAAACAAACCCTCGATCTGCGGCGAATGGCGATGATCGGAAGGCTCAATCACGTGGCAATCGTCGTGCCCGATCTCGCGGCCGCGAGCGAGCTCTATCGGCGGGTACTCGGCACCCGCGTGTCGGAGCCGCGCCCGCTGCCGGCGCACGGTGTCACAGTGGTCTTCGTCGAGCTGCCAAACACCAGGATCGAGCTGCTCGAGCCGCTGGGTGATGCCTCGCCGGTGCGCGGTTTTCTCGAACGCAGTCCGGCGGGCGGCATGCACCACGTTTGCTACGAGGTCGACGACATCATCGCCGCGAGAGATCGGCTGCGCGCCGAGGGTGCACGGGTGCTCGGTGACGGCGAGCCGCGGCTCGGTGCCCATGACAAGCCCGTGCTCTTCTTGCACCCGAAGGATTTCTGCGGGACCTTGATCGAGCTCGAACAGGTATGAGCCGGTGGTGCTGCGGATCGTCTTGTCATGGGTTGGGTCACCGGAATCGTCGTCTACTTCCTCGTCTGGTGGGTCACCCTGTTCGCCGTGTTGCCGCTGTGGGTAACCCCGGCCGATCCGGGCGATCCGGGTTATGCGGCCGGTGCGCCGGAGCGGCCGAGGCTGCTGTTAAAAGTGGCGATCACGACGGTGGTTTCCGCCGTGATCTGGCTCGCCATCTTTGCGCTGGTGAGGTCGCCATGGCTCAGCTTTCGCGAGCCCTGAGGTGAGTGCCGCCTATTGCCGGTTTGCGCCTGGAGATCCTATCCATGGGCCCTACCATGACACCGAATATGGCTTTCCGACTGACGAGGAGAGCGTGCTGTTCGAGCGGCTGATGCTCGAAATCAATCAGGCGGGCCTATCCTGGGCGACAATCCTCAAGAAACGCGCGGCGTTTCGCGCTGCTTATGCTGATTTCACGGTCGATCGCGTCGCCGCCTTCGGCCCCGCCGAGATCGACAGCCTGCTCGCTGATCCGGGGATCATCCGCAATCGGCTCAAGATCGAAGCCGCCACCGAAAATGCCCGACGACTCCTGGCGCTGCGGCAATCGCACGGGTCGTTCGCCGGCTGGTTGGACGCGCATCACCCACGCTCGCCGGAGGCATGGACGCAGCTCTTTCGCCGAACATTTCGCTTCACCGGTGGGCAAATCGTCGGGGAATTCCTGATGAGTGTCGGCTATCTGCCCGGGGCGCACGAGCCGGATTGCCCGGTCTTCGCTCGGATCCTCAAACTCTCGCCGCCTTGGTCGCGGGCGGCCGACCCCCCTACTTTGTCCGCTTGAGCCCTGTAGAGTAACTGCTGGCAGAAACCCGCCGCCCTGCCGGCATCGGCCGGCGTATCGCGCGCCATCATGTAGCCGTCCAGCCGGATCAGGCAGGAGGGGGTGCTCCTCCCTTACTTCTCGGCGAGTGCACGTCGGTTGCTCGCTCTGCTCGCCACCGGTGGCGGTATGCCGATGATGACCCAACTCGACCGCCTCGCCGAGTTTGAGCGCAACCTGATCCTCGCCTCGGCGGCGAATAGAGGCGAGCGCGCCGAGGCGCGCGGCGTCAAGCCCGGTGGCGAGCCAAGCTGGCGCCGCACTAATGGGAAACGATCAAGAGTCGCGACGGCGGCGATAACACGTTGCGGGAAATCCCCCAGCTACGATGTCGGTCGCACCACTAGGCGCAGATTAACCGTGTGTGGCTTGACTGCCGACGGCTGTGATCGTGATATGCCCCATCGTCGTGTTCGCCTTGGCGCCATGCCAATGGCGTTCACCGGCCTTGATATGCACGACATCACCGACATTGATCTCGCGCTTTTCATGCTCCGTCGCCACCATGCCGGAGCCCGACGTGACTACCAGGATCTGGTCGCAGTTATGCGTATGCCATCCCGTGGTGCAGCCTTGGCTGAAGTTTACCACGCTGCAGTTGTAGTTCACGGAATCCCCGGGCTGAATGATCGTCTGACGTGACCGGGAAACAGGCCCTGTCCACCCTTCGATCCGCTCGGCGCCTTCCACTGGGACATTCGGTATGTCTTTGAGCGTGACCACCTTCATGATGACCCTCCCTCGTGTCGAGGTGTTCAAGGTATCCGAAATCCCCGGGCGATAGAAAGAAGGGATCGGCGGTTTCCGGTGCCCAACTTTGCCCGGCGCCTGTATAGTGGCTCCGACCAAAGAGCCAGGCCGAAAAACGAAAACGGAGGGAACGTGACACGACCTCGCGCTGCCGACGATTTTGCTGCGATCCGCGCCCGTATGGAGGAGCTGCGCCGCGAGAACGCCCGAGTGCCGGCCGACGACGGTTCGGCCAAGCCGCGGCCGGAGTCTCCCGGCAACAAGCCGGGGCTCCCACTCGCTGTCCGCCGGACCTTATTTCCGGTGAAGACAGAGTAAGCGGTGCGACCGGTCGCCCCGGCGGGGTGGGGGTCGTCCTCTACGTCTGGACGCAAAGACGCGAGACCTGACCGGGGGGACCCGATGAATGCAGGAGTGGGCGACGGCTGAGGCGAGCCCGGATCCGGCGATCGCCGCTTTCGTTGCGCGCTCGGCGCTGATTGCGTCCGGCGCTGCCGCGAGGTTCGAGCACCTGCCCGGCGGCGTCTCCTCCGACATCTGGCTGGTTCGCGCCGGCAGCACCTCGTTCGGCGTCAAGTGGGCCCGGTCGCGGTTACGGGTCGCTGCGGATTGGCGGGCTCCGGGTCGAGCGCAACGTCCGCGCCGCGCGAGCGCTGCTCGCCAACCCGCCCGATCGCTTGGCCGAAATTCGCGGGGCCTGGGCGAGCGCGATCCAGCCCGGTGGATGACGTAACCCTCGCCCGAGCTCTCCACGTCCTCGCGGTCGTTCTGTGGATCGGGGGCGTGGCCTTCGTGACCACGGTATTGTTGCCGGCGGTGCGAAGTTTAGAAGCCCCGGCGGAACGGCTCGTTATTTTCGAGACCGTCGAGCGCCGGTTCGGCGGGCAGGCGCGCGTCACGACAGCGCTCGCCGGTTTCACCGGCTTCTACATGCTCGTTCGGCTCGATTTATGGGACCGTTTTCTCTCGGCCTCATATTGGTGGATGCATGCGATGGTGGCAGTGTGGCTGCTGTTTACGCTGATGCTGTTCGTGGCCGAGCCGCTGTTTCTGCATCGATGGCTCCTCACACGCGCCAACACCCGGTCCGAATCGACTTTTAGGCTCGTCGAGCGGCTGCATCAGATACTGTTGGCATTGAGCCTCGTCACGCTCCTAGGCGCCGTTCTCGGCGGCCATGGGGTGCTCGTCATCGGGTGACGCAGCTTATGCCGAGAAGGAGCCCTGGAGTCGCGCCTACCACAGATTGATCCAAATCAATTCCCGCGCGCAAGTCTTCGGCTAGGTTTGCTAACTGGCCGAGACGGTGTCTTGTGTGCCGCATATCAACTGTGCTTCGGAGAACAGATCGGCGAAACAGGTCATGCGCTTAGATGTGCACCGAAGGGGGAGGGGACATACGCATGTACTTTGATGATCCCGTATTCTGGCGTGCCGGTGCGATCAGTACGATCGCTGTAATGTCGATCGTGCTGATCATGCTGACGATCGACAGCCTCTCGGCGATCAGTCCGGGCGGCTCGCACGTGCCGCCTTACACCGTCATCAACCAGCACATCGATTACAAATTCGACAGCAATCGCGGCTTTGATGTGCCGGTGATCAGCGGGGCTGAGCCGCTGTTCGGCAAGTCGCTGGATGAATCTGCCGCGGCCACGCTGATCGACCAGGGCAAGATGGTGATTCAGAGCCGCGCTTGCATCGATTGCCACACCTTCTTCGGCAACGGCGCCTATTACGCCCCGGACCTCACCAAGGCTTGGCTGGATCCCGATTGGGAGGCGTGGCAGGCCGTCACCGGAGCCGACACGCGCGAAGGGGCGATGGTGAAGTTCTTGATGGATCCCGAGCAGTATCGCACCTGGACGCGTACCATGCCGAACCTCGGCGTCTCGGAGGAGGAGGCCCAAGCCCTCGTTGCCTATCTGAAGTGGATGTCGGCGGTGGACACCAATGGCTTTCCCCCAAACTTCAATCAAATCGAGCAAAGACGGTAGGAGAACGCCATGTATCGCTCGCAAACGCTTGCTTTGAAATATTTCTCAGCCGCAATGACTCTTTTTGGTATTATGACAGTCTCCGGGTTGATTGCGGCCTATTACTATTTAAATCCTGATTTTCTGTTCGGAATTCTGCCGTTCAATATAGCGAAGATCCTGCACATCAATACATTGGTGATCTGGCTTCTGATGGGGTTCATGGGGTCCATCTACTGGTTTCTACCGGAGGAGTTGGGTCGCGAGACTGCGGGAATCAGGGCCGCCGAGGTATTGTTTTACGTGTTTTGCGCGGCGGTCGCAGTGGTTGCGGTGGTGTTCATCTTCGTCCAATACGGCGGTAGCGACGAGGCTGCACTGTGGTTGATCAATCAAGGCAGAAAATATGTCGAAGCACCACGCTGGGCAGCTCTCGGCATCGTCGTGATCATGGTGGTATTCGCCTACAACGTGATGGGAACCGCGATCGCCGCACGCAAGACCACCGGGATCATCACCGTATTGATGATCGACCTGATACCACTCATCCTGCTCTATCTGATCGCGTTTCCGGCCATCAGCAACATGTCGGCAGATTTGTTCTGGTGGTGGTGGCTCGTCCATCTCTGGGTCGAGGCCACCTGGGAGGTCCTGATCGGCTGCATCATGGCCCTGGCCTTGATGCAGCTGCTCGGTACCTCGCGCAGGATTGTCGAGACGTGGCTTTACATCGAGGTAGCGCTTGTCCTCGGCACCGGGATCCTCGGCCTTGGGCATCACTACTTCTGGATTGGGACGCCGAATTACTGGCTGACGATCGGAGGCTTTTTCTCGGCGCTCGAGCCGTTGCCGCTGCTGGGGATGGTCGTCCATGCTGTGTACGACGCCGGCGCGCAGCACATGAAGACGACCAACCGGCCCGCCCTCTACTGGATGATGGCCGAGGCGTTCGGCAATTTCATCGGCGCCGGCGTCTGGGGGTTCATGATCACCTTGCCGCAAGTCAACCTTTATGCGCACGGGACGCAGTGGACCGTGTCGCACGGGCATTTTGCGTTCTGGGGAGCCTATGGTTGCGGCGTGATCTCGGTCCTCTACCTGGTTTTGCAGAAGACCCGTAACCTCGCGTTTGTCGACGGGCCGCGTTGGAAGTGGTCGTTCGCGGCGCTCAATTTAGGCCTTGTCGGGATGACCGGAGCGCTGTTGGTGGCGGGCTTTGTCCAAGCTTTCGTCGAGCGCGCGATCGGCGGTTCGACATTGAACGCGTTCATTTCGGGTCAGGAGAATGCGTGGTTCGTCGACGGCATGGTTGCACGATTCCTCTTGGCCATCGTGTTTACCGCAGGTTACGTCGTGCTCGTTTGGGATGTCTTGACTGTGGGCCGGCGCGCTCCGGCCGTTGCCGCTGTAGCGCCTGCACAATGAGCGCTCTGGCAACCCTCGAAACGGGTTTGCTCCTCGGGCTCTACGCTCTCCTCGCAGGCATCTGGGGAGTTCTTTGGGCGCTTGCGCAGGTTCGTCAGGCCCCGATATTCGGGCGCTCGGCCGCTGCTGCCTACGGGCTGCACATACTGGCCGCTCTCACCATCATCCTGTGGACGCCGCTCGGGTTCGGCTGGAAGTGCCTGATCGTCGGCAGCAGCCTCGTTTTCTTCGTTATGCCGTGGATGACTTGGCGCTTCCTCCAGCATACGCATCAGAACGGGGGGTCAGAACATGATCGGAAACCTTCTCAACATTCTGGTCGGGTTGTGGCTCGCCTATAGCGCTATCTTCGCAAACCCCGCGGGCGCGCTAAACAATGCGGCCCTAACGGCTGCCGCCATCGCCGTAATCGTCTTCGCGGTGTGGGCGCGACAGACCGACCGCATGCGGTGGCCAAGCGCAACAAACATTGTGCTCGGTGTGGTACTTCTTGTCGTGGCGCTGGTGCGCTGGGTGATCGGCGTGGCGCCGCTCGTCTCTTTCTGGATTATCTTGCTCGTCGGCATCGCGATCGCCATTGCGGCGATGTGGTCGATGCTGTATCGGCCGGAAACGGCGCAGTCTCGCGCGTCGCCCTAAGCGCGGGCTCGGCTGTCCTTCGGCGCTCAGATCGGCTGCAAGCGGGGCAGCGTCAGCGATCGAGCGTAAACCAGCACAAACAGCCCGAAGGCGCCGCTCCATGCCGCGCCGGCGAGTGACAGGACAACGAGATAGTGCGCCGCGGTGAGCGGAGCGAATAGGCGCAGCACTGCAGCAAGGGTGACCAGTAGATAGATCGCCGTCGTTCCCGGGCCGGCGGCGAGCGGGCGCCCGGTATGGCCGAGCGAGGCCCGCGTCATGACGGCAAGCGTCATCGTGCCGATCGCGCCGGCGGTCAGCGCATGAAGCGCCGCGGTCTGCGGCAACAGCGCCACAGCGCCGCTGAGAGCGAGCAGAATGAAGCCAAGCGCGAGCCAGCCGTAGCCGAGATGGAGAACCCAGAGCACTGGCTCGCGCAAGGTCGCAAAACCGCGCCAGCGTGCGAGACGGGCGCCGTGTGCGAGTCCCGCGGCGAGCGCAGCCCACACAGTCGCGAGATGTGCCGGTTCGAGAACCCACAGGGCGAGGGCCACCGCCGTCACGGCGAGGACGGTGCGGTCGAGGCCGCCGAAGACCCTTGGCGGTGGGATTTCCGGGCGCTCTCTGGCGAGCCAGTTTCGTGTAAAGCTCGGGATGATGCGTCCACCAACAATGCTGATCAGCATCAGCAAAGTGGCAACGCCGAGCCGGTTGCCGATTTCCGCGGTTGCGGTGATGCCGACTGCTGCGAAATGGACGAGAAGATTGCCAAGCAACAGGAAGGTGAGAGCAGCGACGATCGGCAGGTTGCGCCAGTTCCGTCCAGCGACGATCTCGCGCGCGACGAGGCCAAGGAAGGCAATGGGAAAGGCGAGATCGAGGAACGCCGCGGCATCCGCGCCGATCCGCGTCGAAATGAGCACGCCCGCCCTGCCGGCGACCCACAGCAGCGCCAGGCAGGCGAGGGGCGCGCCCTGTAGGGGCTGGCGGTCGGTCCAGTCGGGGATCGCGGTCAACAAGAACCCGGCGACGGTCGCGGCACCAAAGCCGAAAACCATCTCGTGCACGTGCCAAACCAGCGACGGCAAGACGCTCGGAAAGGCGCCCTCTCCGGCAAAGGAGATTAGCCAGAGAGGGATGGCGAGCGCCGACCACAGCGCGGACAGTAGGAAGAACGGGCGAAACCCGGCCGACAGCAAGGCGAGACCGGATTGCGGGGAATGTTGGGGAGCTGCGGTCACGGCATCGTCCAACCGTACTCGCAACCGATCGGTGCGGTCTCGGTTTGAATTCGGCGCGGCCTCGACGCCTCGTCAACCGGGGCCACTCAGGTAAACCGCTCCCACGCGGATTGGCGCGAGATACCCAGCGCACCGCCAATTTGGGCCCAACTCACCTCGCGAGACCGAAGAAGCTCGACCACCCATTGGAGTTGATTGCCCTTGTGGTGGCCGGACGTAGGATCCGGGCGCGCCAACTTCTTTCGGTTGCTCAGAGGGTATCGAATGGCCGAGGCACGCATCGAACGGATCTTCGGCCGGCGGGTCTGTGGCTCGCGCCAGACGGCCCACTGTCGAGGGCGAGATTTTCCTGGACAGTGGCGCCACCGGCTGCGCCATCGCCCCTGCCGGCGTCTCGATTGAGACGCACGAGGCTGTCGAGCTCAGAGATGGCAGGCGGGCTTTCGGTGGATACGGGGTCGGGGTCGAGGGCGCCGGCGCCAACGTGGATCGCTCGTCGAAAGCTTTGCTCGACCCGCTGCTGAAAAACGCCGACCGCCGTCGTCACCCCGCATCTCGCGTGGCTAACAGGCGAGATGCTCGAACGCGGCCCTGGTGAAGATCGCCGAAAAGGGCCGCCGGCTGCGCGCGGGCGAAGTGCTGCTGCACCGGGTCGTTTGACGGCGCAATCAACGGCACCGCCCCCGTTGGCTTGCTTGACAGCCGGATACCCGCGGTGCGGAATCCCGCAACCACGAACCCGTGCGCAAGTCAAGCAGGGAACACCCGAGACATGTCCGATCGTCCCCCGATCCTCCATCCCGGCCGGCGCGACCTGATCAAGGCTGGTCTGCTGACCGGTGCCGCCGCATTGTTGCCCTGGCATCGCGCGCGTGCCGATTTGCCGCCCGTCGTGCGCGAGCACACGATGATCCTTGTCTGGGGTGGCCGCGAGGGCCGCTGGGTCGACTGGGATTTGTGGAACCCGTATTCGATTGGCTCCAACCACCAAAACGGTCCCAACCTCATCTACGAGCCGCTCGCCTATTACAGCGCGTTCGCCGACAAGACGCATATGTGGCTCGCCGAGAGTTACACATTCGCGCCCGATTTCAAGCGGCTGACGATCAAGACCCGACCCGGCATCGCGTGGAGTGACGGCGAGCCGTTCGGCGCCGACGATGTCGCCTACACCCTCAACACGTTGCGCGACCTCGGCCCCAAGGTGCGCTGGGGCGTCGATGTGCAGCAGGCCGTCGAGAAGGCGGCAGCGAGCGATGCCAATACGGTAGTGATCGATTTCAAGATCCCGGCGCCACGGTTCTTCTTCTTCATGACCTACAAATACGACATCGGCGTCTATATCGTGCCAAAGCACATCTTCGAGGGACAGGACTGGACGACGTTCAAGCACTTCGATTTGGGCAAGAAGTGGCCGGTGACCACCGGCCCGTGGCAGGTTGTCGACGCCTCGCCACAGCAGAAGGTGTTCGACCGCCGTGCGGCTTGGTGGGCGGCCGATCGCAAGCTGGCGCCGCTGCCGGCGGTCGAACGCAACATCTGGCTGCCCTTCGCCGGCGAGCAGCAGGCTGCACAGGCGCTGATCACCAACCAGCTCGATGCCGGCACCGGCATGCAACCCGCCACTTTTCCGACCGTTTTCCGCCAGAACCCGAAGGTCATCACCCATACCGGCCAGACACCCCCTTACGGCTATATGGACTGGTGGCCGATCTCGCTCTACGTCAACAACGAGCGTCCGCCCTTCGACGAAAGAAACGTGCGTTGGGGATTGAGCTATTACATCGACCGTCAGCAACTGATCGAGGTCGGCTATCTCGGCGCCTGCACTGCCTCGAAATTGCCGTTGCCGCCTTATCCGCCCCTGTTACCCTATTTCGATGCGGTCAAAGATCTGTTGGCGAAATACGACACCAACGAATTTGCCCCAAAGAAGGGCGACGGCCTGCTCGCCGCCAAGGGCTTTAAGAAGGATGGCGAGGGCTTCTGGGCGGATACCCAGGGCAAGCGGCTGGGGGTCAATATCATAGGTTTCGGCGCGGGAGGGTCGGCGATTGGCCCCATATTGGTCGAGATGCTCAAACGCCGCGGCGTCGAAGCCAGCATGGCGTTGCCGCCCGACTTCGACAGCCGGTTCCAGAAGGGTGAGTTCGACGGGGCAATCTACGGCCATGGCGGCTCGATCAGCGAGCCTTATGCAACAATGCGGCTCTACCAGGGCGCCTCCATCGCAGTGCCCGGCGCGCACCAAGCCAATTTCGCCCGCTGGAAGAATGCCGAATATGATAAGCTGGTCGACGAAGCGTACGTCACGGCGCCCGATGACACCAAGAAGCTGACCGACATTTGGCACCGGGCGATGGAGATCTGGCTGCCGGAATTGCCCGATATCCAGCTCGTGCAGAACTACCACCGTATCCCGTGGAACACGACGTATTGGAAGAATTGGCCGACCGAAGAGAATGCCTACGTCAACGGTGCGCACTGGCACCTGACCTTCGCGATGGTATTGTGGAGCCTGCAGCGGGCGTGAGGCAGCGTACAGCCGGATTGCTTCGTCGCTTCGCTCCTCGCAATGACAACCTCTCGCCGTCATTGCGAGCCCACGGGTCCGCGCTCCGCGCCGCCCGAGGACTGGCTCCGCGAAGCGATCTCGCCTAGTCAAACATGCAACCCGTCTACATCGCGCGGCGGTTCGGCGTCTTTTTGCTGATCGTCTGGCTCGCCGCTACCCTCAACTTCTTTTTGCCGCGTCTGTCGGGTCAGGACCCGGTGCGCGCCAAGCTGCTGCAGCAGGCGGCGCTGGGCGGCTATGTGCAGGGCGGGATCGAAGAGATGACCCGCGAATATGAGCGCCGCTTCGGCCTCGACCAGCCGTTGTGGCGCCAATACTTGACCTACCTGCGCGACGTCTCGCGGCTCGACTTCAACTATTCGATCGCCAATTACCCGCGCACCGTCAACGAACTGATCGCCGACGCCGTCCCATGGACCGTGGGCCTCCTCGGCACCACAACGCTTCTTTCCTTCGGCATCGGCACTTTCCTCGGAGCGCTGCTCGCTTGGCCGCGGGCGCCGCGCTGGATGCTGTGGCTGATGCCGCCGCTTTGGGCGTTGCACGCGATCCCGTTCTTCCTGCTCGGGCTGATCCTGACCTACCTCTTGGCCTTCCAGCTGCCGCTGCTGCCGATCTTCGGCGGCTACTCCGCGGGTGCCTCCGCCGCGCTCAGCTGGAGTTTTGCCTGGGACGTGTTCCGGCACGCGCTCTTGCCGGGGCTGTCGATCATTCTGGTCGCGACCGGCGGCTGGGCGCTCGGCATGCGCGGCATGATGGTGACGACGATGGGCGAGGACTACGTCCTCTTCGCCGAAGCGAAGGGGCTGAAGGCGCCTACCGTGTTCTTGCGCTACTGTGTGCGCAACGCAGTTCTGCCGCAGGTCACCGCACTCGCATTGGCGCTCGGCCAGATCCTCTCCGGCGCGGTGCTGGTCGAGGTGATCTTCGGCTATCCCGGGATCGGCACCCTCTTGTACCAGGCGATCAGGGAAAACGATCATTTCGTGATCCAGGGCATCGTCTTCACCGTCATCGTGGCGCTCGGCTTCACCACCTTCCTGCTCGACGTGATCTACCCCTGGCTCGACCCGCGAATATCCTATCGGCGGGTGTGATGCGGGCCGCCTATAGCTACCTCCGCCGCAACCCGTCGCTGGCAGTCGGCATCGCGCTGCTTGCCGCGCTCGCCCTGTTCGTTGTCATCGGCAATCTGCTGGTCGATACCGAGGATGCGCGGCCGCTGTCGGCGCCGACATTGCGACCGCCGTCCTCGGACTATCCGTTCGGGACCGACCGGCAGGGGCGCGATCTGCTTGCGGTGATGGTTGCCGGCACGCCGCTGACCCTGCGCATCGGTTTCGTCGCCGGCTTTCTCGGGGTCGGTGTCGGCACAGTGCTCGCCTTCGTCGCCGCCTATTACCGCGGGATGGTCGACATGGTCATTCGCGGCATCGCCGATATCGGGCTGACCGTCCCCGGGCTCCTAGTGCTGATCATCATCGCCGTGTCGATCAAAGGCACCCTGACAGTCAATCAGATGGCGATCGTCGTCGCCTCGCTCGCCTGGCTCTACCCGACCCGCACGATCCGCGCCCAGGTGCTGTCGCTCCGCGAGCGTGGCTATGTCGAGGTGGCGCGACTGTCCGGCATGAGCGGGCTCGGCATCATCTTCATTGAGCTGATGCCGAACCTGCTGCCTTATCTGGCGGCGACATTGGTGACCTCGGTCTCCTCGGCGATCCTCGCTTCGATCGGCCTCGAAGTGCTCGGCCTCGGCCCGATCGATGCACCGACCCTCGGCATGACGCTCTACTGGGTCAACTTCAATGCCGCGATGATCAACGGCTGGTGGTGGTGGTGGACGGCACCGACGGTGATCATCCTGATAGTCTTTCTCGGCCTGTTCTTTCTGACCGTCGGGCTCGATGAAATCGCCAATCCGCGTCTCCGGGGGAGCGCCTAAACGCGCTCGTTCTGAGCGTCGGGGAATTCGACCCCTTGACACGCGGCTCTGTGCAGCATATTTGTCCAAATAGTTATTTAACTCATGGGTTATATACGAATGCTAACAGCTGCTCTCAGCCCCCGGGCGCCAACAGTCGAGCGTGAGCTCGTCGTCACGCGCATTTTCGACGCGCCGCGCGCGCTCGTGTTTAGAGCCTGGTCCGAGCCCGACCGGGCAGTCCGCTGGTGGGGACCGCAAGGCTTCACCGCGGCGCATCACGAGATCGATTTTCGACCGGGCGGCTCCTACCGCGTCTGCATGCGCTCACCCGAGGGGACAGAGCATTGGCAGCGTGGCGTGTGCCGCGAGCTCCTTGAGCCGGAACGGCTCGTCTTTACGTTCGCGTGGGAGGATGCAGAGGGCCGGCCCGGCCATGAAACGGTGGTCACGGTGACCTTCGATGAATTCGGGGCAAAAACCAAACTGACATTGCACCAGGCCGTCTTCGAGACGGTCACGGCGCGCGAGTTGCACCAGGGTGGCTGGGCAAGTGCCCTCGAATGCCTGGCCGAGTATCTGGCGCGAGACTGAAACACCAAATCATGCCGAAGGAGATTGGACGATGCAGCATCGGATCGTGTCGCATGATGAGTGGCTTGCTCTGCGCAAACAGCTATTGGTCAAGGAAAAGGAATTCACCAGGCGGCGCGACCAGCTCGCCGCCGAGCGGCGCGCGCTACCTTGGGTCAAGGTCGAGAAGTCTTACGTCTTCGATGGGCCGGACGGGAAAGAAACTCTCGCCGACCTTTTTGGCGGACAGAGCCAGCTGATCATCAAGCATTTCATGTTTGGTGCCGGCTGGAGCGAGGGCTGCGTCGGATGCTCGTTCGGACAAGATCACGTCGACGGCATCCTCGTCCACCTCGAGCATCGCGACGTTAGTTACGTTGCCGTCTCGCGTGCGCCGCTGCCGGAAATCCAAGCCTTCAAAAAGCGAATGGGCTGGCAGGTTAAATGGGTGTCGTCCTTTGGCAGCGATTTCAATTTCGACTTCCATGTCTCGTTCAGGCCGGAGGAAATTGCCAAAGGCGAGGCTTATTACAACTACGAAACACGTAAGATAGGGATCGACGAGCTGTCGGGGAACAGCGTCTTTTACAAAGACGTGAACGGCGACGTCTTCCATACCTATTCGTCCTACGGACGCGGCGGTGAAGATATGCTCGGCACCTACCGGTTCCTCGACATCGTGCCAAAGGGCCGCGACGAGACCGGCCCGAACCACAACCTGACCGATTGGGTTAGGCACCACGACCGGTACGGCGATCAAAAGTCCGGGGCGCGAAGGGAATAGCGATGGCTAGCGTACAGAAGATCACGCCCTGTCTATGGTTTGACAATCAGGCCGAGGAAGCAGCGAAATTCTACGTCTCGCTTTTCGAGAATTCAGCGATGGGAGCCGTTACCCGATACGGCAAGGAAGGATTCGAGGTTCACGGCAGGCCCGAAGGATCGGTGTTGACCGTGAACTTTAGTCTCGAAGGCCAAGAATTCACTGCGCTCAACGGCGGACCTCATTTCAAATTCTCCGAGGCGATTTCCTTTGTGGTCAAATGCGAAACGCAGACTGAAGTCGATCACTACTGGGACGAACTGGGTGAGGGCGGCGATGAACGGGCACGGCAATGTGGCTGGCTGAAGGACAAATACGGCGTTTCGTGGCAAATCGTTCCAGCGGCGCTATTTGAGATGATGGCCGGTACGGACAGGATAAAATCGGAACGCGCAATGCGA
>DASQCY010000557.1:0-6115 GCA_035634495.1 Allostellaceae bacterium | reverse complement strand
TGTCCTGTCGATTAACCTTGGATTGATTAATCTTTTCCCGGTTCCGGTCCTTGATGGTGGACATCTGCTGTTCTATGCAGCCGAGGCGGTGCGCGGGAAGCCGCTTGGTCAGCGGGCACAGGAATACGGCTTTCGCATCGGACTAGCCTTGGTGCTGACGTTGATGGTGTTCGCCACCTGGAATGATCTCGTGCATCTCCGGATCGTGGAGTTTGTCAAAGGCCTTGTGACCTAAGGCAATCGAAGACCCAGGGGGCGGATGACAGCCGGGGTGGGGGTGTTTTGCGTTGCATCCGCGTAACGCTCGTATGGTGGGCGGTGCTGGGCGCGATCCTTTTGATTGCGTCCGCGGCGCCGCGACTGGTCGGGGCGCAGACCGCGGCTCAGGGCCCTGCGCTCGCTCAAATGGGCGGAGGGACGGTCAGCGATATCCGAATCGAAGGGGTGCAGCGGATCGAACCCGAAACGGTTCGCTCCTATCTGCTGATCCAGCCGGGTGATGCTTGGGACGACGAACGCGTGGACAAGTCGCTTAAGGCGCTGTTCGCTACCGGTCTGTTTGCCGATGTCAATCTAAGTCGGGTCGGTAACACCCTGGTCGTCAAGGTAGTAGAGAACCCAATCATCAATCGCATCGCTTTCGAAGGCAACCGCAAGCTCGATGATAAGGATCTCAATGCCGAGATCCAGTTGCGCCCGCGCGTCGTTTATACTCGCTCTCGGGTGCAGAACGATGTCAAGCGCATCCTCGATCTCTATCGCCGGCGCGGACGGTTCGGAGCCACCGTCGAACCAAAGGTCATTCAACTCTCCGAAAACAGAGTTGATCTCGTCTTTGAGATCAACGAGGGCGAGTTTACTGGTGTACGCGGCATTAATTTCATCGGAAATCATCAGTTCAGCGAAGGCAAACTGCGCGGGGTAATCCAAACAAAAGAAAGCCGTTGGTATCGGTTTCTGTCGACTGATGACACCTACGATCCGGATCGTTTGACTTACGACCGTGAGCTGTTACGAAAGTTCTACCTGACGGAGGGATATGCTGATTTTCGGGTGGTTTCAGCGGTTGCCGAGCTGACCCCGGATCGCGACGGGTTTATCGTTACCTTCACCCTCGACGAGGGCGAGCGCTATCTCTTCGGCAAGGTCGACGTAGATATCAAGCTCAAGGATCTACCGCCGGAGGCGGTGCTCCCGCTTTTGACGGTCCGTTCGGGCGACTGGTACAACGCCGATGCCGTCGAAAAGTCGATCTCGGTTTTAACTGAGGCGTTGGGCAATAGGGGCTATGCCTTTGTCGAGATCAAGCCCAGCATCACCCGAAATCGTGAAGATCACACGATCGATATTACTTTCGGCGTGCAGGAGGGCCCGCAGGTTTACGTCGAGCGGATCGACATTGTCGGCAACGTTCGCACCCTCGACAAGGTGGTACGCCGCGAGTTCCAGCTGGTCGAGGGCGATGCCTTCAACACTACCAAGATGCAACGCTCGCAGCAGCGCATCAAGAACCTCGGCTTCTTTAAGAAGGTTGAGGTGACAAATGCCCAGGGATCGGCGCCGGACAAGACGGTGGTGACGGCCGAGGTTGAGGAGCAATCGACGGGGGAACTCTCCTTGGGCCTCGGCTTTTCGACCACCGACGGTCCGCTCGCCGATATCAACATTCGCGAGCGGAATTTTCTCGGACGCGGCCAAGATCTGCGAATCGGGGCCGTAGTTTCTTTACGGTCTCAGCAGGTCGATCTTAGCTTCACAGAGCCGTATTTCTTGGACAAGAATATCGCGGCCGGCGTTGATATTTTTGAGGTCAAGACTAGCCCGACAGCGAATTTCTTTAGCGGGGTGACGCCTCCATACCAGCAATTCTCCTACGGCGGGGCGCTTCGGGCCGGATACCAGATCACGGACAACCTGCGCCAGACATTTAAATACACGGCACGATCCGACGATATTATAAACCTTCAGAACAGCACATCGCTTTTCATCGTGCTCGAATCGGGGCAGCACCTGACCTCGGAGATTGGCCAGGTCCTGCTATACGATCGCCGGGACGATCGGCTCGAACCGACAAGCGGCTATTACGCGTCGATTGGCAACGACTTTGCCGGCGTCGGCTTTGGCGTGGACTATGTGCGCAATAAAGCGAACTTCGGCTATTACTACTCGGTGGCACCGGAATGGGTGCTGAGCCTTACCGGGGAAGCGGGCGATATTTTCGGTTGGAACGGGCAACAGGTGCTTCTCCAGGATCGGTTTTTTGTCGGCGGCGACAATCTGCGCGGCTTTCAAAGCGCCGGCATCGGGCCCCGCGACTCGGTCAGCGGCGACGCGCTGGGCGGGCAAAAATATTATGTCGGTTCCGTCACCCTCGGGGTGCCGCTCGGGCTACCCAAGGAGCTCGGATTGAGCGGACGTGTCTTTACCGATTTCGGCACACTCTACCAAATCGAACCGACAAACATCGTGCTCACTCCTGCCCAGCTGGCGCAAACCGGGGGCGTCCAGCCGCAAGTCGAACAGAGCCCGGCAACTCGCGTGAGTGCCGGTGTCGGGGTGTCGTGGAAGTCCCCGGTTGGTCCTATCCGACTGGATCTCGCCTACCCGATCCGGAAGGAAGGCTTCGACAAAACCCAAATTTTCAGAGTCAGCTTCGGGACGAAGTTCTGATGTTGCTGTGGTATTCTCGCTTCTCGGCGCTGTTGTTGCTATTCCTGTGCTTTCTCGCCGGCAGCGCCGTGGCGCAAGCGCCTCCGGTGCCCTCGCCGCCAACGCCGGCCCCACCACCGCCGACTCAGGCTCCGCCGCCCCCAATAGCGTTACCCACGGCTCAGAACCTGACGGTGATGGTCGTCGATGTGCAGGCGCTCTTGCAAAATTCGAAGTCGGCCAAGATGGTTCGTGGCCAGATCGAACAAAAGCGCGGCGAATACACTAAGGAGATTTCGCACCAGGAGGAGTCGCTGCGCGCCGAACGTGACGCACTGCAGCGGCAGCAAGCGTCGCTTTCACCGGAAGCGTTGAATCAGAAAGGGCGCGATTTTCAACAGAAAGTCAATGATCTTGAGCGGAATGTTCAAGGCAAACGGCAAGCTCTCGAGAAGTCAAACGGCGATGCGCTTCAAAAAATTCAGGAGGAGATGCTTAAAATCATCGCTGATATTGCCAAACAGCGAAAGGCCAACCTGGTGTTTCAGCGGACCGATCTCGTGCTTTTCGACCAGGCGTTCGATGTGACGGACGAGGTGCTGCAAAAGCTGGACGAGCAGATGCCGACCCTCACGGTTAACTTCGTCGCTCCAGTGCCTTCTAGCGCGAGTGCCTCACCCCCGGCTCCTGCTGCGCCGAGCGGCCCGGCGGCCCCCAACCCCAAGCCCAAGAAGAAGTGATACAGGGCCGGACTGATCCGGCGGAGGACAGATGGCCGATCCGCGCTTCTTCGATCGAGCCGGGCCCTTCACGCTCGAAGCACTTGCGGCGCTGAGCGGCGCGCGGGTGCTGGATCGGCCGGGTAGTGCGCGGCTATATCGCGATGTGGGTCCGCTCGAAACGGCCGGCCCAGAGGACGTGAGCTTTCTCGAAAATCGGAAATATTTAGAGACGTTCATTCACTCTCGAGCGGGAGCGGCGTTCGTCGATGAGCATGTCGCCGGGCGCGCACCGCCCGGGATGGCGCTGCTTATCAGCGACGAACCTTACCGGGCTTATGCCCTCGCCGCTCAGGCCTTCTACCCTGCGCAGCCGATTATTCCTCGCCGTGCACCATCGGCGGTGATCGATCCGACGGCAATCGTGGCCGAGGATTGCGATGTCGGACCAAATGCCGTGATCGAGCAAGGTGTGCGGCTAGGGCGGCGCTGCCGGGTCGGGGCAAACACGGTAATCGCCGCCGGGGTGGAAGTCGGCGACGATTGCCGAATCGGCCCTAATGTCACACTCAGTCATTGCGTGATCGGATCGCGCGTCGTGCTCCACCCGGGTGTGCGGATCGGCCAGGAAGGGTTCGGTTTCGCGCCCGATCCGGCGGGTCCGATCAAAGTCCCTCAGCTCGGGCGGGTCCTGATCGGCGATGATGTGGACATCGGTGCCAACACCACGATCGATCGCGGGTCGGGGCCCGACACCGTGATCGGTCCAGGTTCGATGATTGATAATCTGGTACAAATCGGACACAACGTCGTTCTCGGGCGATGCTGCATCCTCGCCGGTCAGGTCGGGATCTCCGGAAGCACTAGGCTCGACGATTTTGTTATGGTCGGGGGACAAGGCGGGCTAGCCGGCCATTTGCATATTGGGAGCGGAGTGCGTATTGCCGCTAAGAGCGGGATCATGCGCGACATACCGGCCGGAGAGACGGTGTGCGGTAGTCCCGCGGTTCCGTTAACTGAATTCATGAGGCAGACGGCTGTGCTGCAGCGTCTTGCCAGGAAGAAAGACAAGTCATGATCGATCTGGCTTGCACCGAGGAACAAATTACGCGAGTCGATGTTCAGAGGATCATGGAAATGATTCCGCATCGCCATCCATTTTTAATGATCGACAAGGTCGTTGACATGGTGGCGAACCAGCGGGCGACCGGCATAAAGAGTGTTTCCATCAACGAAAATTACTTCCAGGGTCATTTCCCGGCGCGGCCCGTAATGCCAGGAGTGCTGATCATTGAGGCGATGGCACAAACCGCTGCGGTCCTGGTAGTGCATACGTTGGGTCCCGAATCGGAAGGCAAGCTGGTCTATTTCATGAGCGTCGACAATGCCCGGTTTCGGCGTCCGGTGTTTCCCGGCGACCGGCTCGATGTGCACGTCACCAAACAGCGTCATCGCGGCAATGTCTGGAAGTTCGAGGGCAGGGCAAAGGTCGGGGACAACTTGATGGCCGAAGCGGTATTTGCGGCGATGATTCTGAACGAATAGACAATCAGCGATGCCGCAGATCCACCCTACGGCCATCGTCGCGCCGGGGGCGATGCTGGCTCAGGATGTCGTCGTCGGGCCCTATTGCATCGTCGGCGAGCATGTCACCCTCGACGCTGGGGTCATGCTTTGCTCGCACGTGGTGGTCGACGGCCGCACAACGATCGGGGCGGGCACTCGTATTTTCCCGTTTGCCTCGATCGGTCTCGAACCGCAGGATCTCAAATATCGTGGGGAGGAGTCTGCCCTCGTCATCGGCTGCAACAACAGGATCCGAGAGTACGTAACGATGAACCGGGGGACGCTCGGAGGCGGGATGATTACCCGTGTCGGCGACAGCTGCCTGTTCATGGTTGGGGTGCACGTCGCCCACGACTGCCGGATCGCCGACCATGTGATCATGGCGAACAATGCCACTCTCGCGGGGCACGTCGTCATCGATGACTATGCTGTTCTCGGCGGGCTTTGCGCCATCCATCAGTATGTCCGGATCGGCAAGCATGCGATGATCGGCGGCATGTCGGGGGTTGAGCGCGATGTCATTCCATACGGCCAGGTGATGGGGGACCGGGCGAGGCTTTGCGGGCTGAACATTATCGGCATGCAACGCCGCGGCTTCAGTCGCGAGGATATTCAAGGGCTCCGGAGCGCCTACCAATTCTTGTTCTCCGCGGAGGGCACCCTGAGCGATCGTGTAAACGAGACTGCCGAGCGCTTCAGTGGTATCGCACCTGTCGACGACATCCTTGACTTCATCCGCGCGGACTCGAGCCGCGCCATCTGTCAGCCGAAAGGGGCAAATGACGGGTAGGCTCGGTATCGTGGCCGGGGGCGGCCAGCTGCCGCGACGTCTCGTCGAATCTTGCCGAGCCTCCGGACGTGATGTCTTTGTCTTAGCCTTGGAAGGTGCGGCCGAGCCGGAAACAGTGCGCGGCGTACCGCATGCCTGGTGTCGCATGGGCGCGGCGGTCACAGGTCTTTCGTTGTTACGCGAAAACCACGTGACGGAACTCGTCTTAGCCGGCAGTGTCCGGCGGCCATCGCTGGTCACACTGCGCCCGGATTGGCGGGCGGCCAAGTTGTTCGCCCGCATCGGTTACCGTGCCCTTGGCGATGACGGCCTGCTGTCGGCCGTCGTAAGCGAGCTCGAGCAAGAGGGTTTTCGGGTGCTGGGCGTCGATCAGCTTCTCGATGGGGGGGGC
>DASQCY010000556.1:0-7865 GCA_035634495.1 Allostellaceae bacterium | reverse complement strand
CCGTCGAGCCAGCCATTTTGCGCGGCGGCGTGCAGCATCGCATACTCGCCGCTGACCTGATAGGCGTAGGTCGGCACGCGAAACGCCTCTTTAACGCGCCGGACCACGTCGAGATACGGCATGCCGGGCTTGACCATGACCATGTCGGCACCCTCCTGCAGATCAAGGGCCACTTCGCGCAGTGCTTCGTCGCCGTTCGCCGGGTCCATCTGATACGTGCGCTTGTCGGCGCTGCCGAGTGCCGTCTTCGAGCCGATCGCGTCGCGAAACGGCCCGTAAAAGGCTGAAGCGTATTTCGCCGCGTACGACATGATCCGAACGCGCTCGAACCCGGCCCGATCGAGCGCATCGCGCACGGCGCCGACCCGCCCGTCCATCATGTCGGAGGGAGCGATGATGTCGCAGCCCGCCTCGGCCTGGACCACGGCCTGACGCCGCAGAATTTCGACTGTCTCGTCATTGGCGACATAGGCGTCACGGATAACGCCGTCATGTCCGTGCGAGGTGAACGGGTCGAGCGCCACGTCGCACAGCACGCCGAGATCCGGCACGGCTTTCTTCAGCGCGGCCACGGCGCGGCAGACGAGATTGCCGGGGTCGACCGCGTTGCTCCCCTCCTCATCCTTGAGGGCGGTAGGCACCGCCGGAAAAACCGCGACGGTCGGAATGCCGAGCTCGGCCGCTTCGCCCGCGGCGTCGACGAGGGCCGCGATCGGGAGCCGGAACACACCCGGCATCGACGGCACCGGCTTCTTATGACCTTCATCGTGGACAAAGACCGGCCAGATCAGGTCGCCCGCAGTCAGCACGCTTTCGGCGACGAGCTTGCGCGACCATGGATCGCGTCGGTTGCGCCGCAGACGTGTCTGCGGGTAGGGAGCGAGCGGCGGCAGAAATGTGGTCACGGGATAACTCCCGGCGAGAAGGGCAGCAACAGCCGCGAATGCCGGCAAAATAGGCTGGCCGCCGACCCGTGACAACGTACAGTCGCACGAGCCGGGGGTCGATCGTCACGGCTGGCCTTTTCGGTCGGTGGTGACACTCGGTGCGCGCGAGACGGGCCAGGCCGCTCCGCTGCCGCGCGACGCGGCCCGCGCGGATCGACGCCGCCTTGCGCACCTCGCTCTCCTTGCGGCGCCTCAAATGGTGGCCTTACCCTGCAGTCACGCCGAAAGGCTCGGCTACGGTTCGGTCAGGGTGACCGACACGACCTTCCTGTCCCGCGAGCGTCATATCGTCCCGCAGGGCCGTCTTTCTGACACCGCCTGAGCTGTCCGACGGATCCTCGCATGAGGTGGAGTGAGATGGATAATTCCAAGAGGACGAATTTTGACGACCGACTGAGCGCAGCCGCGAGCGCGAAGAAGGCGGAACTGGAGAATTTTCGTGCGAGATCCGGGACAAACGATCCGGCGATCGCCGAACGACAGGCCGCCCGGCAGGCTATCAGCCTCGCTCGCGATGCGCGCATTGCCGAGCGCAACGCGTCTCGGCTGGTCCGGCTTGCTCGTGAGGCTGGCGAGAAGGCCGCCCGCGATGCTGCAGCGGAAGCCGAGGAGGCGGCACTGGGCAGGCGGCCGATGACGTCGCCCTGCAAGCCGAGCGCAAGGCGGCCCGCGACGCCCGCCATGCCGCTTGCCAGGCACGGTCTCGAAAAAGATAACGCGTGCTGCGAGGAAGTGAGCGGTCCGACCGGCGATGCGGCACTCGATGTGCTGGTCGAGAGAACGCGGCTTGACCGGATACCCTTGTGAAAGAGGCCGTCGATGATCGCAAGCAGCTACCGATAGGAAAAGCACATTACCGACCTCGAATGGCAACCGCTGCCTCCCCTATGGCCCGCGCCTGCCGTTTGGACCGATGTCGGTGAGTTCATGTTATTGGTGTTCACGCAGGATGGCGTGCCGACATAGGAGGTCAGCCGCAGGGCTAAAGCGGGTAGCAGTCGCAACGAGCTGATCGCCAACGGCACCGCCGACACGTTCGAGGCGGCAAAGGCAGCCGCACTCTTCGAAGCAACGGCGCGATCCTCAGAATGAGGAATTCTGACGCATAAAATAGGCTTATGGAAACTATTTTAAAGTAGTTAGAAAGTCATCGTTTTCATCTTCGAGCATTCTGTACTCGCGACCCGGTTTTGACTTGGTCTTGGGGCAGACCTGGGCGACATCGAATACTTGATCGCGTGGCTTTTCCTTGAAGCTCGGGAGACACAACATACAGACCGGGGCTATCCGCATTTAGTCCAGCGCGTAGTCGTAGCGTATGAAGCCGTTGAACCGGGCGATCCGGTCGTAGAGCCTTCGCGCGGCGGCGTTGTCTTCCTTGGTCGTCCAATAGAGCCGGGCACAGCCGCGCTCGCGGGCGATCGCGGCGACCGCCTCGATCAATTTGCGCCCACAGCCGTGGCGGCGGACCGTCGCGTCGACGAACAGATCCTGCAGGTAGCAGACCTCCCGCGTCATCCAGGCATGGGCGTGGAACAGATAGTGCGTGATCCCGATCAGCGGCGCCGTGTCGCTGCCGAGCCGCGCGCCGAGCCCGCGGATCGGGCTCTCCGCGGCGATCAGCCGTTGCCAGGTATGGTGGTAAATCTCCGGCGGCAGCGCGGTCTCGTAGAAGTCGAGATAGCCGCGCCACAGCTCGGCCCAGCGCGCCTGGTCTTGCGGTCTGAGCGCGGTGACGACGATGTCGGCCATGGCGATCCCTCTCCCCTTTTCTCGTCGGCAGCGGTACCATAGCCGCGCATTGGTTGCAGCGTATCACCGGGGTTCGTGATGTTGGTTTTTCGACAATTGTTCGATCCGGCGTCCTCCACCTACACCTATCTCCTCGCCGACGGCCGCAGCGGTGCCGCCGTCATCATCGATCCGGTGTTCGAGCAGGTGCGCCGCGACGCGGCGCTGATCGAGGAACTCGGCTTGCGCCTGACCTACACGCTCGAAACCCACGTCCACGCCGACCACGTCACGGGTGCCTGGATGCTGAAACGCCGGACCGGCTGCCGGATCGCTCTCTCCGCCACCAGCGGCGCCGAGGGAGCCGATCGCTGTCTGGTACCCGACGATATCGTCGCCTTCGGGGACCGCAATCTTCAGGTTAGGGCGACACCCGGTCACACGAGCGGATGCCTCACTTACGTCCTCGACGATCGTAGCATGGCTTTCACCGGTGATTGTTTAATGATCCGGGGCAGCGGGCGGACCGACTTCCAGCAGGGTGATCCGGGGGCGATGTTCCGCTCGGTGCGCGAGCAGATTTTCAGCCTGCCCGATTCGTGCCTGCTCTATCCCGCCCACGACTATCGCGGGCTGACGGTCACCAGTGTCGGCGAGGAGCGCCGGTTTAACCCGCGTCTTGGCGGCGAGATCGGTGAAGGTGATTTTACCGGCTACATGAAGAACCTGAGGTTGGCGCATCCGAAGAAGATGGATGTCGCGGTGCCGGCCAACCTCAAATGCGGCCGGCCCGAAACCGACCCCGATATCGCGGCGGAGCCAGGCTGGGCGCATCTCAAATACACTTTTGCCGGCATCTGGGAGATCGACCCGCACGGCCTAGAGGAGCATGCCGAGGGAGTTCAGATTCTCGACGTGCGCGAGTCCAATGAGTTCGAGGGACCGCTCGGACACATTCGCAAGGCGGTCTTGATCCCGCTCGGCGAGCTGGCCGAGCGTGCCGGCGAGCTCGCGCGCGACCGCCCGATCGTCGCCGTATGCCGCGCCGGCAGCCGCTCGGCGCAGGCCACCGTGATCCTGCGCGAGGCCGGTTTTTCCGATGTCGCCAACCTCGCCGGCGGGATGCTGCGCTGGCGCGCCGAAGGCCATGCCGTCGAAGGCGGCAGCGGCTAGCGGAGCGCATTTTCGACGCCTCCGAAATTCCGTTGTTTTCGGTATGCCGATTCCGTTGTTATCGATCACCAATTCGGTTGATCGCGCCGTTCAAATTAGTTGTTCCGCGACCCCACAAATTAGATCCTATGTGTTTGAAAGAAATAATTTTTCTTCGACAAAAGCAAGGCTGCACGGGCGTGCATCGGCGAAATTCGTTGTTTTTTGACACCGCGTGCCCACGGCGGGGGGGTTTCGAAAAGGCTCACATTTTGCGCCGAGCGGGCGGGCTGCCGTGCTACTCTTTTGTCGAGATACAAGTGTCGTGACCTGAACGAAGAAAGGGAAAACGATGGCGTATGACCTGGTGATCAAGAATGGCCTTATCGTCGACGGCTCGGGCATGCCGGCCTTCCGGGGCGACGTCGGTGTCAAGGACGGCAAGATCATCGAGCTCGGCAAACTGAGCGGCCCAGCGAACCGTACGATCGACGCCGAGGGGCGGGTCGTCGCACCCGGCTTTGTCGACAACCATTGCCACTACGACGCACAGGTCACCTGGGACCCGCTGTGCTCGTTCTCGCCCGACCACGGCTGCACTACGGTTATGTTCGGGAACTGCTCGCTGGCTTTGGCTCCGGTCCGCCGCGGCACCGAGAAGCGGGTCGCCGAGTTCCTCTCCTATGTCGAAGCGATCCCGATGGAGGTGCTGAACACCGTCGAGGTCGACTGGGAGACAATCCCGCAATACATGGAGCGGCTCGACCAGCACCTCGGGGTCAATGTCGGCAATCTGATCGGCCATTCGGCGGTGCGCTACTACGTGATGGGCGACGACTGCCAGAAGCGAACAGCGACCGACGACGAGATTCGGGCGATGCAGGACGTCGTGCGCGACGGCATGAAGGCGGGCGCGCTCGGGCTCTCGGTGTCGCGCAACAAGGGCCACTACGACCCGCAGGGGGTGCACATCCCGGCCCTGTGGGCCGACGAGAAGGAGATCTTCGCGCTCGGTGACGTGTTGCGCGAGATGGGCACCGGGATCATCCAGTCGGGCGGCGGCCGCGCGGCCGAGCTCAAGGACGGCTTGATGGCCCGCCTCTCGGAGGCGACCGGCCGCACCGTGATCTACAACAATCTCGGGCAGACGGTGCGCGAGCCCGATCTGTGGAAAAAGCACATGGCGCGCGTCGAGGAGACCTCGAAGGCCGGGATTCGCGCCTATCCGCTGTGCAGCCCGAACCGCACGACGCAGAGCTTCACGATGCGCAATTGTCAGACCTTCCGCGGCGCACCGACCTGGCACCCGATCCTGTTGTCCTCGGACGAAGAGAAATTGCGGGCCTACGGCGATCCGGCGATCCGCCAAAAGCTGCACGACGAGGTCGTCGAGTTCAAGGTCGAGGTCCCGGCGGCCGGGTACTCCCGCAAATGGTACGACTACATGTGGGTCGAGACCCCGGCGCTCGAGAAGAACCAGAGCCTCAAAGGCAAGACGATCCACCAGATCGCCAAGGAGCAGGACAAGGGGATCATCGATGCCTTCCTCGATCTCGTCGTCGAGGAGAATTTGGACACCGGCTTCATGATGGCCGAGAACAACGTCGACGACGAGGCAATGGCCAAGATCCTTACCTATCCGAATGCCATCGTCGGGCTGTCGGACGGTGGGGCGCATGTCCAGTTCCACGGCGGGTACGGCTACAGCACGCGCCTTCTCAGCGAGTGGGTGCGCGAGAAGCACGTCATGACAATCGAACAGGCGGTGCGGCGGCTGACCTTCGATTCCGCTTCCGCTCTCGGCCTCTACGACCGCGGGCTGCTCCGCCCGGGCATGGCGGCCGACATCGTGATCTTCGATCCGCAGACCGTGCGCCCTCTGCCGGAAAGCGTCGTCCACGACTTCCCAGCCGGCGGCTGGCGCGTGAAGGAGCCGGCGGCCGGTATCATGGCGACGATCGTCAACGGCGAGGTGCTGATGGAGAACGGCAAGCACACCGGCGCATTGCCCGGCCGCGTGCTGCGCAACACCTATTACCACGCCCACGCGTAGCCTCGCTCCCACGGCCCAAGGACCGCCCGCAGCACCAGCTGCGGGCGGTCGCCGTTTCGGGACTCAACGCCTATATCTCGTGTCATGGATTTCGAGCTTTCGGACGAGCAGCGGGCGTTCCAGGAGACAGCGCGGGGATTCGCTCGCGAGGAGTGGCTGCCGCAGGCCGCAGGGTGGGACGCGCGCGCCGAATTTCCGATCGACGCGCTG
Organism: Allostellaceae bacterium; assembly: GCA_035634495.1. Taxonomy (GTDB): domain Bacteria; phylum Pseudomonadota; class Alphaproteobacteria; order ATCC43930; family CGMCC-115725; genus AP-15. The sequence continues at coordinate 1,772 of DASQCY010000556.1, read as the reverse complement.
CGGCGGGCGGCGGCGCTGGGCTTCGCCGGCATCTATGTCGGTGAGGAGTTCGGCGGCAGCGGGCTCGGCCGGGTTGATGCGACAATCATTTTCGAAGAGCTCGCCGCGGCCTGCGTGTCGACCGCCGCTTATCTCACGATCCACAACATGGCGGCGTGGATGATCGACCGCTTCGGGGCCCGTGATCAGCGCGCACGGTTATTGCCCGAGCTGATGAGCATGGCGCATCTCGCCAGCTATTGCCTAACCGAGCCGGGCAGCGGCTCGGATGCGGCGGCCCTCGCCACCCGCGCATTGCGAGACGGCGAGGATTACGTGCTGAACGGGACGAAGGCCTTCATCTCGGGCGGCGGGGTCAGCGACATCTATGTGACGATGGTGCGGACTGGCGGGACAGGGCCAAACGGGATCTCCTGCCTCGTCGTCGAGAAGGGTACGCCAGGCTTGTCGTTCGGCAAGCAGGAGAAAAAGCTCGGCTGGAACACCCAGCCGACGGCGATGGTGATCTTCGAGGATTGCCGCGTCCCGGTCGCCAATCGGCTCGGCGCCGAAGGCGACGGGTTCAAAATCGCGATGATGGGGCTCGACGGCGGGCGTCTCAACATCTCGGCTTGTTCGCTCGGCGGCGCCCGCGCCTGCCTCGAGGCGGCGCGCGACCATTTGCTCGAACGCCGTCAGTTCGGCCGGCCTCTCGCCGATTTCCAGGCATTGCAGTTCAAGCTCGCTGATATGGCGACCGAGCTCGACGCGGCGCGGCTAATGGTGCAGCGCGGCGCCGCGCGCCTCGATCACGGCGATGCACAGGCGACGATGCACTGCGCGATGGCCAAGCGCCTGGCTACCGATGCCGGGTTCCGCATCTGCAACGAGGCGCTGCAGCTCTTCGGAGGTTATGGCTATCTGAAGGAGTTTCCGATCGAGCGCTATCTGCGCGACGTGCGCGTCCACCAGATCCTCGAAGGCACCAACGAAATCATGCGAGTGATCATCGCCCGCCGCCTACTCGGTTCGTGATGCGATGAGCGGCAGTGAGGAGATCCTGCTCGGCTGCGAGGGTGGCCTAGCGACCCTCGTGATCAACCGACCAAAGGCGCTCAATGCGCTGACCCTCGACAACTACCGCCGCTTCACTCCCGCATTACGCGCCTGGGCCGCGGATCCGTCGGTGCATGCCGTGGTCGTGCGCGGCGCCGGCGAGCGCGCCTTTTGCGCCGGCGGCGACGTGCGAGCCGTCTACGAGGCCGGGCGCGGGATCAAGGGCGATCCCGATCTGCCAGCCGTGTTCTTTCGTGAAGAGTACGAGCTGATCCGCCTCATCCACCATTTGCTCAAGCCCTACATCGCGGTCATCGACGGGATTACGATGGGCGGCGGCGCAGGAATTTCCGTCAACGGCGCCTATCGCATCGCCACCGAGCGAACGCTCTTCGCGATGCCGGAGACCGCGATCGGTCTGTTTCCCGATGTCGGGGCGACGCGATTTCTGAACCGATGCCCCGGGCACGTCGGCCGTTATCTCGGCCTGACCGGCGCCCGTTTGGGGGCGGCCGACACGCTCTATTGCGGCTTTGCCACTCATTTTGTGCCGTATGACCGGGTCACCGAACTGGTCGACGAATTCGGTCGCGTTGTCTGGGAGGCGGGGGGAGATCGCGACCCGATCGATGCGGTGCTCGCCCGCTTCGCCAAGGATCCCGGCCTGGCGCCGCTCGCGGCATTGCGGCCGGCGATTGACCGGTGCTTTGCCGGCGGCAGCGTCGAGGAGATTTTCG